>NZ_WNJY01000020.1:0-41010 GCF_010892355.1 Granulicatella sp. zg-ZJ
GTACCTTGAAAACGGCGAATATAATTTTGAGAGAAAGTAGAATAATGTGGGGTAGGTTTAGAGAAAGGGAGGTTTAAAAACCATCTAAACGCTACATCCGTTTCGACACGTTTAATGGTTTCTCGCATGGATTTAATGCCATAAATATCTTTTAAAAAGACCAATTTAAATAAAACAACAGGGTCTAAACTATTGCGACCGTTGGTATGACTATAATAGGGAGAAGTAATCTCATAAATAAAGTTGAAATCAATTGATTTATCAATTTTACGTAGTAAATGGTCTTTTGGTACTAATTCGGACAATGTGTTTAATATGATTTCATCATTTGGGTGAGTTTCTTTATAAAACATAGATTTTTCCCTCCTTTTTCTTATCTCTATTATACCACTTTTAAGCGTTATTATCGTATCAGACGTTGTGGTACGAATGGCTTCGTTCTCGCACGTAGTAGAGAACGAGCGATGTATCGTGTACATCGTGGTAAGCCGTACAACTTAACGTCTGATACGAAAAAAGACTGTCGACATTTTAATTTGTCAACAGTCTGGAGTGAGTAAATTTTCAGATTTACTCACTTTTTCTATGGTTTTTCATGAAAAGTTTTTTACAAATAGAGTGTATAGTGTTAGAATGTATCAGTTGATAATTTGAATTGGAGGAAAATATGACATTAAGAAACGATATTAGAAACGTTGCGATTATCGCACACGTTGACCACGGAAAAACGACACTTGTAAATGAATTATTGAAACAATCTCACACATTAGACGCACGCTTAAACTTAGAAGATCGCGCAATGGACTCAAATGATATTGAAAGAGAACGTGGAATTACGATTTTAGCTAAAAATACAGCTGTACAATATCATGACACACGTATTAACATTATGGATACACCTGGACACGCCGACTTTGGTGGAGAAGTAGAACGTATTATGAAAATGGTTGACGGTGTATTATTAGTAGTGGATGCATACGAAGGAACAATGCCTCAAACACGTTTCGTATTAAAAAAAGCATTAGAACAAAAATTAACACCAATCGTTGTTGTGAACAAAATTGATAGAGATGCTGCCAGACCAGAAGAAGTCGTTGATGAAGTATTAGAATTATTTATCGAATTAGGTGCTGACGATGACCAATTAGAATTTCCGGTTGTTTATGCTTCAGCAATTAACGGGACCTCTAGTTTATCAGATAATCCAGCTGAGCAAGAACAAACAATGGACTATATTTTTGATACGATTATCAATCATATTCCTGCTCCAGTGGATAATAGCGATGAGCCGCTACAATTCCAAGTGTCATTATTAGATTACAATGACTATGTTGGACGTATTGGAATTGGACGTGTGTTTAGAGGAACGATTAAAGTGGGAGATGCTGTATCTGTTTTGAAATTAGATGGGTCAGCTAAACAATTCCGTGTCACAAAATTATTTGGTTTCTTTGGACTAAGTCGTGTCGAAATTCAAGAAGCAAAAGCAGGAGATTTAATCGCCGTAAGTGGTATGGAAGATATTTTCGTTGGAGAAACAGTGACGCCGATTGATGCACAAGAAGCATTACCAATTTTACGAATTGACGAACCAACACTACAAATGACTTTCTTAACGAATAATTCTCCATTTGCAGGACGTGAAGGAAAATTTGTCACTTCTCGAAAAATCGAAGAACGCTTAATGTCAGAATTACATACAGATGTTTCTTTACGTGTCGATCAAACAGATTCCCCAGATGCGTGGGTTGTATCCGGACGTGGAGAACTACATTTATCTATTTTAATTGAAAACATGCGTCGTGAAGGATATGAATTACAAGTATCTCGTCCAGAAGTGATTATTCGTGAAATTGACGGTGTGCGTTGTGAACCGTATGAACGCGTACAAATTGATACGCCCGAAGAATACATGGGTTCTATCATTGAATCATTAAGCTCTCGAAAAGGCGAAATGCAAGAAATGGTACACACAGGAAATGGACAAATTCGCTTAATATTCTTAGTGCCTGCTCGTGGGTTGATTGGTTACTCGACAGAATTTTTATCTATGACAAGAGGATATGGTATTATTAACCACACATTTGATCAATACTTACCAGAAATTAAAGCAAAAATCGGTGGACGTCATAATGGAGCGTTAGTATCTACAGAAACGGGTAAAGCAACGACTTATGGTATTATGGGTGTTGAAGATAGAGGAACAATCTTTATTGAACCAGGAACAGAAGTTTATGAAGGTATGATTGTTGGAGAGAATTCTCGTGAAAATGACTTAGCAGTTAATATTACACGTGCAAAACAAATGACGAATATTCGTTCAGCAACGAAAGACCAAACAGCTGTTATTAAACGTCCACGTGTGTTATCTCTGGAAGAATCTATCGAATTTATGAGTGATGATGAATATTGTGAAATTACACCAGAAAATATTCGTTTACGTAAACAAATTTTAGATAAAGGCGAACGTGACCGTGTTGCGAAACGTAAGAAAAAAGCTGAAGAAATGAATTAGTATATGAAGAAAACGGAGAAAATCGACATGCCTGTTCGATTTTCTCCGTTTTGACTTTATAGGTATTGATGTACAATAGGCATGATGAAAGGTTTCTGTTATAATACAGTTATAAAGAGATATAAGGATCAGAAGGTATCTCTCAGAGAATTTAGCTTAGTTCTATTCTTTTTATACGTTGTGATTGTGATAAAATACATGTATAAAGAAGGAAAAAATGAAAAACAAAATGTTAAAAAAAGAAGAAAAAGAAATATCAGATAAAAATCTTGAAAAAATTTTATTTTATGATACTATAATGTATGTGTTAGCACTCTTGTTCAAAGAGTGCCAAAAAAATCAAGGAGGTTTATCATGTTAAAACCATTATCAAATAGAGTTGTTTTACAATTTGAAAAAGAAGAAGAAAAAAAAGTCGGTAGTTTCTTATTACCAAACAGTGCAAAACCTGCGGAAAATATGGCAAAAGTTGTTGCTGTGGCAAAAGATGTAGAGGATGTTAAAGTCGGTGACATGGTCGTGTTTGAAGCATTCGCAAGTGAAAAAGTAGCACATAATGGAGAGGAATACATTGTTGTTAAGGTAGAAAACTTAGTAGCAATCGTAGACTAATAGGAGGTAGTAACACATGGCAAAAGATATTAAATTTTCAGAAGATGCACGCGCAAGTATGATGCGTGGTGTTGATATTTTAGCGAACACTGTAAAAGTAACCTTAGGACCAAAAGGTAGAAATGTTGTTTTAGAAAAACAATTTGGTTCTCCGCTTATTACAAATGATGGTGTAACCATTGCAAAAGATATTGAATTATCAGACCACTTTGAAAACATGGGTGCAAAATTAGTAGCCGAAGTTGCTTCAAAAACAAATGATATTGCCGGAGATGGTACAACAACAGCAACTGTTTTAACACAAGCGATTGTACGTGAAGGGTTAAAAAATGTGACTGCTGGTGCAAATCCAGTCGGTATTCGTCGTGGTATCGAATTGGCAACGAAAAAAGCCGTGGAAGCATTACATGCTATTTCTGTACCGGTTGAATCTAAAGAGTCTATTGCACAAGTTGCAGCGATTTCTTCAGGTGATTATGAAATTGGTGCTTTATTGGCAGAAGCAATGGAACGTGTTGGAAAAGACGGCGTTATTACAATCGAAGAATCAAAAGGCTTGGATACAGAGTTAGACGTTGTAGAGGGTATGCAATTTGATCGTGGATACTTGTCACAATATATGGTAACAGATACAGATAAAATGGAATCTGTTTTAGAAAATCCTTATGTATTAATCACAGATAAAAAAATCTCAAATATTCAAGAAGTATTACCGGTTTTAGAACAAATCGTGCAACAAGGACGTCCATTATTGATTATTGCTGATGATGTAGACGGTGAAGCATTACCGACATTAGTTTTAAATAAAATTCGTGGGACATTCAATGTTGTTGCTGTAAAGGCACCAGCCTTTGGTGACCGCCGTAAAGCGATGTTAGAAGACATTGCCATTTTAACGGGTGGGACAGTGATTACACAAGAATTAGGTTTAGAATTAAAAGACATGACAATGGCTGAATTGGGATCAGCAGGTAAAATCGTTGTCACAAAAGATTACACAACAATTGTTGAAGGGTCTGGTTCAAAAGAAGCGATTGAACAACGTATTCGTTTAATCCGTGCTCATATTGAAGAATCTACATCAGAGTTTGACCGTGAAAAAATGCAAGAACGTTTAGCAAAATTATCTGGTGGTGTTGCGGTTGTTCGTGTCGGTGCTGCTACAGAAACAGAATTAAAAGAACGTAAATTACGTATCGAAGATGCCTTAAACGCAACACGTGCTGCTGTTGAAGAAGGTATCGTTCCTGGTGGGGGTGCAGCACTTGTGACAGTTCAAAAACAAGTGGCTTCTATTGAAGAAACAGGTGACGTTGCAACAGGTGTGCGTATTGTTGTTCGTGCATTAGAAGAACCATTACGTCAAATCGCTGAAAATGCAGGATTAGAGGGCTCTGTTATTGTTTCTCAATTAAAAGAAAAAGAAGTAGGTATTGGATACAATGCTGCAACAGACGAATGGGTAAACATGATTGAAGAAGGTATCGTTGACCCAACGAAAGTAACTCGTTCAGCATTACAAAATGCCGCAAGTGTTGCTGCATTATTATTGACGACAGAAGCTGTTATCGCTGATAAAGAGGGTGAAGGCGGTATGCCAGCACATCCAATGGGTGGCGCTCCAGGCATGGGTATGATGTAATTTTAGAAAAAATGATAAAACCGGAGTGGCTCGAAGTAGCCACTCCGGTTTTTGATGTTAATGTTCATTTATCGCTCGTTTTTTGAGCGATAAATTTCTTTTTTTATAGTATAATATCGCATATAAGGAGATGTATAAATGAAACCACCATTTACAATAACGAATACAATGCTTCATAAAGTTGTTGATATATCAAAGATAATCGGACAATTAGAATATCATGTAGAGAAACATCTTACATTAAGAAAAGAAAATCGTATTAAAGCTATTCAATCATCATTAGCTATTGAAAAAAACACCTTAACGATTGAACAAATGACAGATATTATTGACGGAAAAAGAGTTTTAGGTCATCCTAGAGAAATTAAAGAAGTAAAAAACGCATATGATGCCTACGAAGAAATTTTAACGCTATATCCATATAAGCAATCTGATTTTTTAAAGGCACATGGATTATTGACAGCGGGTATTGTTAATGAAGCTGGAAAATATCGACATCAAGATGTTGGTATTTATGATGAATATGGGAATATTGTACATATGGGAGCTAGACCCCAATTTATTCAAAGTTTGATGAATGATTTATTTGATTGGGGAATTAATGACGATACACCTGAAATCATTAAGAGTTGTGTGTTTCACTATGAAATTGAAACAATTCATCCATTTTCAGACGGGAATGGACGAATGGGTAGATTATGGCAAACGGTTATTTTAGCAAACTGGAACCCTATTTTTGCATGGATACCTATTGAAACTATTATTTATGAAAATCAACAAGCATATTATGAAGCACTTAGTCGTTCTGATAAAGAAGCACAATCAAATGTGTTTATTGAATTTATGTTAGATATCATTTTGAAAACACTGATTGCTTATAAAAAAAGTGATACAATAAATCATAAAGAGATAGACGTACCCGTAGAATTAACAGGTGTCGAGAGAGCGTTTTATAGTATACTGAAAAAATATTTATCTACTCATTCTCATATCAATTCGGTAACAGCTAGTAAACTTACTGGAAAATCAGTACCAACAGTGAGAAGATATTTAACTAAATTTGTTGAATTAGATTTACTGAAAGCAAATGGGCATAATAAAAATAGAACATATACATTAGTGTAAACTAAATGTATTGAGGTGTTTATCGCTCATTTATCGCTCGTTTTTTGAGCGATAAATGAGCGATAACACTATTTTCTATTGATTAGAAAATAAGTTTAGCGTATAGTGATAAAGTCATCATGTGATAAGCATTTTTAATGGACGAGTGTTTTATCCGTCCTTATAATAGAAAGTGACGGATAAAAAAGGAGAGAATGTATTTTGGCAAAAAAATCAGTATATGAATGGGTTCAAAAAGAGCAACCAGAAGAACAAGATATTAAAGCCTTTCAAGAAGAAACAGGCTGTGATAGAAGTTTTGCCATACTATGTTTGCAACGAGGCGTTCACTCAAAAATACAATTAGAACAATTCCAAAATCCTACATTAGACCAGCTACATGATCCATATTTAATGCACGATATGGAAAAAGCGGTTAATCGTATTAAAGAAGCCATTGAAAAAAATGAAAAAATATTGATTTATGGTGATTATGATGCGGATGGGATAACGAGTACGACGATTTTATCTGAAGCGATTGATATGCTAGGTGGTAATGTTCATTTTTACTTGCCAAATCGAGCAACTGACGGATATGGACCAAATGTAGATGTGTATAAATATATGATTGATGTTGACCATGTAGAGCTGATTGTTACATGTGACAATGGTGTTGCTGGGCATGAAGCGATTGATTTAGCCATGAAAAAAGGTGTTGATGTCATTGTGACAGATCATCACGAACTACCCGAAGCATTACCCAATGCATACGCTATTGTGCATCCAAGGCACCCTAAAGGAAATTATCCGTTTAGTGATTTATCCGGAGCAGGCGTTGCCTTTAAAGTGGCATGTGCTCTTTTGGAAGAACTTCCAATGGAATTATTGGACATTGCATCTATTGGTACAGTGGCTGATGTTGTGAGTTTGGTGGACGAGAATCGGGTTATTGTATCGCACGGGTTACGAATGCTTAAACAAACACAGCGTGTCGGTTTATTGAAACTGCTCTCAAAAGCAGGCGTTGATACTGAAAAGGCAACGACTGATACAATAGGCTTTACGATAGGGCCACGCTTAAATGCAATTGGTAGGTTAGATGATGCAACACCGGGTGTTGATTTGCTTATGACTTTTGATGAAGATGAAGCAGATGCGTTGGTTGACTTGATTGAACAAAAAAACAATGAGCGAAAAGCCGTTGTTGATGCCATTTCTAATGAAGTGATGGCGTCTTTACCGAATCCGTTGCCAAACCTTATTTTATTAGCTAATGAACATTGGCAAGCAGGTGTTTTAGGCATTGTTGCCAGTCAAGTTGTTGAAAAAACAGGAAAACCAACCATTTTATTACAAAAAAATATAGAAACGGGATTGGCTAAAGGTTCTGGAAGAAGTGTTTCTTCTGTGAATTTATACGATGTATTATCGAGTGTGAAAGAAGAATTTGTTGCATTTGGTGGGCATGAAATGGCAGCGGGGATGACTGTTGCTATTGATAAAATTGACATCTTACAACAACGTTTACAAGAATTTGTCCCGAGCGAAACAAAGCGATTTTTAACATACGATACCGTTTTAGATGCAAAAACATGTACTATTGAATTGCTTCATGCGATTGATACACTAGCACCTTTTGGTACTGGAAATGAACGACCAATTATTTGTGTGAAACACACGATGCTCTCTCAAATGAAAGCAATCGGTACAAAAAAACAGCATTTAAAAGGACAAGCAGATCAAATGGATATTGTTCAATTCAATGCGATTCAAGATATTCCTTATTTAAAAGATAATGTCGTAGCCAGTCTTGTTGGACAGTTAAATTTAAATGAATGGAATGGACTCGAGCGAGTGCAATTTCGTGTCATGGATAGTTGTATTAACGGTACACAATTTTTTGACTACCGTGGAACAAAAATGACAGAAAAAGATATGATGATAGACAATGCTGTCTATTTATTCTTTGACAAAAAATATTATGATTACTTTAAAGAAAAACTGATAGATACTAGTACAGCCGTTTATTATGAAGAAGATGTACCCAATACCGTTGAAAACTTAGTTTTATTTGATTGTCCGCCCAATGAAGACATATTCAAAAATGTTTTGCAAAATATAGCAGCGGATAATGTATATGTTATGGCACACACGCGAAAAAGTGCCTATTTAATAGGATTACCAACACGTGAACAATTTGGCGTGCTTTATAAATACATTCATAAAAAACAAGAATTTGTGATTAGAGATATGTTAGATACGCTTGTAAAACAATTAAATATTAAAAAAGATGTATTGATTTTCATGATACAGGTGTTTTCTGAGGTGAAATTTGTTACAATAAAAGACGGTGTTTTAATATTCAATCCACAACATGAGAAATGTGTATTAGAAGAAACCGAAGTATTTAAAGCATATAAAGAAAAAATGTGGATTGAGCAAGCTCTAATTTACACACAATTTTCTCAAGTGATAGATGGTATCAAAGGGTATCTAGGAAAAGGAGAGGCAAGATGAAGTTAGAAAATTATATTGCAACAGTACCAAACTTTCCAAAAGAGGGGATTATTTTCCGTGATATTTCTCCACTAATGGAAAATGGAGAGGCATATCGCTATGTTACAAAAGAAATTGCGGCGTATGCCAAAGAAAAAGAAGTTGATATTATTGTTGGGCCAGAAGCAAGAGGGTTTATTATTGGTTGTCCTGTTGCCAATGAATTAGGCGTTGGTTTTGCACCGGTCCGTAAAAAAGGAAAACTACCTCGTGAAACAGCAGAAGTGACGTACGGTTTAGAATATGGACAAGATACATTACAAATTCACAAAGATGCCATTAAACCGGGGCAACGTGTACTTATCTGTGATGATTTATTAGCTACGGGTGGTACAATCGCAGCTACGATTAAATTAGTTGAATCATTAGGTGGTATAGTTGTCGGTACAGCGTTTATTATCGAGTTATTAGATTTAAATGGACGTGAAAAAATTAAAAACTACGACATTAAAGTGTTTTTAAAATATTAACAAATAGTTGTACACTCACGTTAATCCCGTTAGCGTGAGTGTATTTCATAAAATTATTGACAAACACTCTATTTTCCTATAGAATAGACAAGACGATAAAGCAGAGGCTCCCGCTTCTCGCCTAAGTAGACCAAAGGTCCTTGGGCAAATAGAGATTCGATTTATGAATGTCAGTGGGTGCACACGTGCACCCACTGTTTTTCTGCTAAGTCAAAAAATCTTGGAGGTGATTGAAATAGCAAAGGATATGATGGTAAATGACGGCATTCGTGCTAAAGAATTACGTGTGATTGATGGACAAGGTGAACAACTAGGCGTTATGACACGTACACAAGCGTTGAAGCTGGCAGAGGATGCAAACTTAGATTTAGTGCTAGTTTCTCCAAATGCGGTGCCACCAGTAGCTCGTGTAATGGACTACGGGAAATACCGTTTTGAACAGCAAAAACGTGAGCGTGAAGCACGTAAAAACCAGAAAGTTGTCACAATTAAAGAAGTGCGTTTAAGTCCAACAATTGATGAGAACGACTTCCAAACAAAACTGCGTAGTGGACGTAAGTTCTTAGAAAAAGGAGATAAAGTAAAAGTATCTATCCGATTCAAAGGACGTGCGATTACACACAAAGAAATAGGACAACGTGTATTGGAAAAATATGCTGAAGAAACAGCCGATATTGCAGCGATTGAATCACGTCCGAAAATGGATGGACGCAGCATGTTTTTAATGCTAGCGCCAAAATAAATAGTAGGTTTATAACCTTGACAAGTAGAAATATTGTAGGAGGAAAGCAAAATGCCAAAACAAAAAACACACCGCGGATCAGCAAAACGTTTTAAAAGAACTGGTAACGGAGGTTTGAAACGTTCTCATTCAGAAAGAAGCCACCGCTTCCACGGTAAATCTAAAAAACAAAGACGTCAACACCGCAAAGCAACAATGGTAAGCAACAGCGATATGAGACGTATCAGAAAACAATTAGCACAACTTCGCTAATTGGTATTGCGTAACGATTATTATTGAAAATAAGAGATATAAAACGCAGGAAGTCAAATATGCGTTTATCATAAGGAGGAATTGACTATGCCACGTGTAAAAGGTGGAACAGTGACGCGCAGACGTCGTAAAAGAATTTTAAAATTAGCAAAAGGTTACTATGGAGCAAAACACTTGTTATTCAAAACAGCTAAAGAACAAGTGATGAAATCTTATTCTTATGCTTATAGAGATCGTCGTCAGAAAAAACGTGATTTCCGTAAATTATGGATTACACGTATCAATGCAGCTGCTCGTTTAAATGGATTAAGTTATAGCGTATTTATGAACGGCTTAAAAGTTGCAGGTATCGAAGTGAACCGCAAAATGTTAGCTGACTTAGCTGTAAATGATCCAGCAGGATTTACGGCTTTAGCAGAAGAAGCAAAAAAAGCATTAAATAAATAAGGAAAAAGGCGCTTTTGAGTGCCTTTTTTGTGTATTCTGTGTATAATAGAAGTATCAACGTTTGTAAAAAGGAGGGAAAAAGTAATGAATATCGTTATTGTAAACTCAGCAACAGAAGGGGCAAAAAAAGCGTTTACTTTATTTGAGCAATCTTTTCAAGAAAAGGCAATTGTTTTTGGGCTTGCGACAGGGTCAACACCAATCGAATTGTATCAGTTATTAAGAGAAAGTGATTTAGATTTTTCTGATAAAATTTCGATCAACCTAGATGAATATATCGGTTTATCCGCAAAAGATGAGCATAGTTATCATTATTTTATGAGAGAGCAATTATTCAATGATAAGCCTTTTAAAGAAAACCATATTCCAAATGGATTAGAACAGTGCGAAGAAATTGAAATTTCAAGATACGAAAATATTTTGAAACAATATCCAATCGACTTGCAATTACTTGGTTTAGGTACGAATGCACATATTGGGTTTAATGAACCTGGTACATCATTTGATACTCGCACACATAAAGTAGCATTAACGGAGTCAACGATTCAAGCGAATAAACGTTTTTTTGAAAAAGAAGAGGATGTCCCAACATATGCTTATTCAATGGGGTTACAGTCTATCATGGATGCTAAAAAAATTGTATTGCTTGCCTTTGGTGAAAATAAGGCTCAAGCTGTCAAAGATATGATTGAAGGTCCTGTGACGATAGATGTTCCAGCAAGTATTTTACAAAAGCATGATAATGTCACGATTATTATTGACGAATGTGCAGCAAGTTTATTAAAAAGGTCATAATTGCATGACCTTTTTTTCTGTTCATTTGATGCCAAATAGCTTATAATAAAAGGGATAGTGAAAGGAGGTACTTTATGTATCAAGCTTTGTATCGAGTATGGCGACCACAAACATTTGATGATGTTGTTGGGCAGCAAGCTGTTGTCAAAACATTGAAAAATGCGATTGCAACGAATAAGGTAAGCCATGCTTATTTATTTACAGGCTCAAGAGGGACAGGAAAGACGAGTGCGGCAAAAATTTTTGCAAAAGCTATAAACTGTCCACACCAAGAAAATGGCGAACCGTGCAATAAATGTGCGATTTGTCAGTCAATTACGGAAGGCTCTTTGAGTGATGTTATTGAGATTGATGCTGCTAGTAATAATGGTGTTGAGGAAATCCGAGATATTCGAGATAAATCTAGATATGCACCAACAGAAGCTGCTTACAAAGTATATATTATTGACGAAGTGCACATGCTCTCTACAGGGGCGTTCAATGCTCTTTTGAAAACATTAGAAGAACCAACACAAAATGTTATTTTTATTTTAGCAACAACAGAGCCACATAAAATACCTGCTACAATTATATCAAGAGCACAACGTTTTGATTTCAAGCGTATTTCTCAAGAGGATATTGCTAAACGGTTAATATACATATTAGAGCAAGAGCATATTGACTATGAAGAAGCAGCCATTCAAATTATTGCCAAAACAGCACAAGGTGGTATGAGAGATGCGTTAAGTTTACTTGATCAGGCGATTTCTTATGGAGATAGTGTAACTTATGAAAATGCCTTAGATGTTTCTGGGAGTATTTCTCAAGAGGAAATGGGAGCTTATTTAGTGGCGTTATCTCAACAAGACACAGGTACAGCGCTATCTATTTTACATACAATTCTTTCTCATGGTAAAGAATCAACACGTTTGTTGGAGGAATTGCTATCTTTTTCAAGAGATATTTTAGTGATGCATGCAGTGGGAAAACAGACAACTCTTGTATCTAGTGTTCATTTAGATACATTAACGCAAATTTCGTCTAGTTTTATCTATCGCTTTATTCATGAATTAACATTGACACAACAAGCGATGAGAGTGTCCACACAACGAGATTTATATTTAGAAGTTTTGACGGTTAAAATGGCAACAGAGGAAGAAATACCAGTATTAGAAACTGCAACGCTTGAGTTAGAAACATTGAAACAAGAAGTATCAAATTTGAAGAATCAGTTAGAAAAGCTAATGGACAGTGGTATAACCTTTGAAAAAACGGTTGAAAAAGTGGTGCCAAAACCAAGTAAACCACAAGAAGTATTTAAGCCTAATTTAGCACGTATTTTTAATATTTTAGCACGTGCTACAGTGCAAGATAAACAAAAAATTCAAGATGAGTGGCAAGATATTTTGTCGTGTTTAGCAGTTAGTCAACGAGCAAAATTGAACGCTTCTACCGTATTAGCTGCCAGTCCAGAAGGTGTAGTTATTGGTTTTGAATATGATTTATTATGTGGATTAACTGCAGAAGATGCTGAGTTGAAAAACGATATTAGCAAACATGCCATGCGTTTAATTCAACATCCATGTGTAGTTGAATGCGTGCCACATAATCAATGGAAAGATGTTCGAGATAAATTTATTCAAGCTAAAAAAATGGGGACATTAGAACAATATTTAACACCTGATGTATCAGAAAAAGTATCTATAATGCAAGCAGTTGATTCAAAACAGTTTATCGAAGAAACAATAGAAACAACTTTAGAAGAAATACCAGAAATAATTAGTAAAGCAACAGCGTTATTTGGAGATGCTGTGTATATACAGGAGTGATGAAACAATGATGAAAAATATGGGAAACATGCAAGGTATGGTGAAACAAGTACAAAAATTGCAAAAGGAAATGGAACAAGCACAAGAATACTTGAACACACAAGAATTTGTCGGAAGTTCTGTGAATGATTTTGTGAAAGTATCTTTAAATGGCAAACGTGATGTGTTAGATGTGACAATCGCACGAGAAGTTGTAGATCCAGATGATATTGAAATGTTACAAGATTTAATGGTTGCTGCTATAGCAGATGCTTTGAAAAAAGTAGAAGATCGTACGAATGAAGTTATGGGTCGTTATACAAAAGGATTACCTTTCTAAGAGTGTATATCAAAATGAAAAAGAAAACATATAGCTATATCATCTTATCTTTTATTTTTATGTGTGGCATGTTCTTTCTTATTCAATATATGACAGAAAAGCCGCCAGTCAAAACAATTATTCCTCAAGAAAATCAAGAAAATGTAACTGAAATTGAGCCGAAAGCCTTTCAGATTACAACAACTTATCGTATTGATGAAGAGAAAAAAGTACCGGAGAATACATTGTGTCATAGCGTTAGTGAATGCTCGTTGTACGGAGATAGTCAACTTGAAAAAACACATTGGAATGTTCCTATTCCACGTGTTGAGTATGCATTAGACGGTGGTGGAAATGAAGATTTAGAAAATGGAAAATCTGTTGCACGTTATGATGTCGTGAACGATACGCTGTTACCAGTAGTTAAAACAGATTTAACGGCAGAGGAACAAAAACAATCGGAAGAGGTATTTGATATATTTAAATCAATGATTCCAAAAGAATGGCGAAAATATTTAGCATTCTTTTATGTGTATAAAGGGAGCGGTTTTTCAGCAGCTGTCTATAACGATCAAGAGCATCCGCTTGAACAAGAGCTATTTTTTGATATAGATAATTACAATGATTTAAAACAATATGGTGCTTACTATCCTAAAATATCTATTATTGAAACAATGGTTCATGAGTTTGGGCACATGTTTTCTTTGTCGCCTGATCAACGTCATTTGGATTTCCAAGGACATAAACGCACTGATTTTTATTTGAATGGTATTAAAAGTGATGGTTATTTAAGAGCATTTTATCAAGCATTTTGGAAAGATATTGATCCGAACTGGATTGATTTTGCCTCTGTGCGAACCAAAGATGATGAAAGATTCTTTTATGAGAAAAACAAAGATAATTTTGTTGGTACATATGCTACAACAGATCCAGATGAAGACTTTGCAGAAAGTTTTAAATATTTTATTTTTACACAAAGAAATGATTTTAAAGGTCTTCCTTACGAACAAAAAATATTATTTTTCTATCAATACCCTGAGCTAGTATTACTAAGAGCTCAAATGATAAAAGAAATTGTTGCTAGACAACAATAACTATGTATAAAACAGAAAAAGAGGAAAAGTAAGATGCAATATCCAGCACCTATTGAAAAACTTATCGATAGTTATCGAAAATTACCGGGAATTGGTGCAAAAACAGCAGCAAGACTAGCTTTCTTCAGTATGGATTTACCGGAAGAAGAAATTATACAATTTGCGAATGCTTTAATTAGCGTGAAACGCGATTTAACACATTGTCATATTTGTGGCAATATCACGCAGGCTGATCCGTGTTTACTATGTACTGATGAATCACGTGATAAAACGACTTTATTAGTCGTGGAAGATTCTAAAGACGTGATTTCAATGGAACGGATGGGTGAATATCGAGGATTGTACCATGTTTTAGGTGGTGTTTTATCACCTATGGACGGTATTGGTCCTGAAGACTTAACCATTCCTGCACTCATTCAACGTTTACAAGATAATGACATGATAAAAGAAGTAATTGTTGCGACAAACCCAACAGCAGAAGGAGAAGCAACAGCTAAATATATTGCTCGTTTACTAAAACCGGCAGGCATTACCGTCACACGTCTTGCGCATGGTTTAGCCGTGGGTAGTGATATTGAATATGCTGACGAAATGACACTCTTACGTGCCATTGAAGGTAGACGAGTATTGACTTGAAATAGCGTGAAGCTATTTTGAAAGGCTATATAAAAAAGAAGTTAACCAAAAAATGAGAACAGATACTTAAAGTTATATCAGCACAGATAAAGGTACTTAGCGTACTTATCAAATAGTAAAAGGATTGAAAACAACATTTCAACACGTTGCTTTCAATCCTTTTCGACTCTATACCCAATAGTGTTGGTGACTAAATATTTATAGAACATAAAAATATAACAGAACGAGAATAACTTGTTATAGAGTCAAACTTATTAAATAGTAGTTTGAAAAGAAGATTTTAAGGAATTACTTTTAAATTTTTGCAAGAGTCATTAAATCTGTTTTTTGAAACAAATATCGGTTTTTTTTTAGATATATTCTTTTCTATTGGAAAAACAATATTGAACAGAACTATCCCACACCAAAATGGTGTGGGGAACGCGGATTTTCTGTTCTTAGAGTCAGCTTTTTTATAAGATAGTTTGTTTGCAATATTTTTAAGAAAATGAGCTATTTTTTAGAATAAATGAGAGTGTATGCTTTATATAACCAGTATGGTATCAAGATAGCTAAACAAACGCCAGTACCTGCCCAAGATCTTGTTAGATAACCTAGTATACCCAATGTTGCAAAGCAGCATAGAAATAATAGTGCTTTTTTCATGATATTTACTCCTAAAAATTGATATGTCCATTGTTTGGATAAGCGTCTTGACTATCCCACCATTGGGCAATGGCATGTCCTGGAGATGCAAGATTTAAAGCAAATTCAATTACACCGGATGAAATAAATTTATTTCCTAGAACTCTGGCAATGGCTTGTTTTAATATGTTTTTTGCTTCATGTTTTCCTAGATGCGCTAAAGCCGAAACAGATCCACCAGTTAATACACCAATAGCTACATCAATTGCAGCTCCAACTGCATCTACTGTAAGTCCTTGTTCGTCCCATATTCCTAAGAAAAATGGTCTACTACCATGACTTATTTTTTCATAGACAGGTCTAAAATCTCCTTTTAATTGACGTCTTAATGTTTCTCTTAAATAATAATCAGAAAGTGTAGGATATTTATTTTTTAATTCTTGGATAAGATTTTCTTGTTGTTCAAGAGTTAATTTTTTAGGGACAAATTTGTTTTCAGTAAGTTCTTCCCCATAAACGATTGTTGTTTCTAAAGAAGGTATTATAGTACCACTGAAACTGAGACTTAATAAACCACATATTAATAATTTTTTACTTGCTTTTTTCATAAATATCTTCTCCTTTGTCTTTGTTTTCTCTTTTTTGATTCGCTATGACTAATTTTTTTTCAGAATTCCTCCAATCCACCAAATAATTTCTAATATATCTATATTCAAAATATTACCTCCTTTACAGTTATATTTTATATTTATATCAAAAAACATAACAGGACGAGAATGTCCGGTTATGTTTTATTATTTTTTTGTTGTTTTTAAATGTTTTTATAGAATTTTTACATGATTCAGAATAAATATTCAAAAATGGAGATAGATTAAAAGTTGGTTAGTTATTTAAAATTACATGAGTTTTAAATCTTTTTTCATTTCAAGTAAAATTTTTTCTTCAAGAGGTGTATCATTGAGATATTGAGCACCTTTTATGGCAGACGTATAGAAATTTTTTGCAAGTTTAAAATCTTTCTTGTAAATAAAATATTTTGCTTCTAACATATTAATAATTGGCTTTTTCTCTATATCATGTGTATAAGTAAGTATTTCTTTAAGCTTATTCAGACATAGATAAAAGTCTGAAAAGTCATCATACTGCGTAATAATACCAAGCAATGCAAAGAAACATTTTTGTATAATGTAATATTCAGAATGATAATAGCACTCATGATTTAAAAGATTCTGTTTAAACTTATTAATATAATATTTATAGATATGAAAATCATTTACTTCAGCTAAGATACTTAAAAAGAAAATATCAATAATCAATAAATCATTGAATGAATATGTTCTTTTTCTTTTGACATGGTCAAAATGTTCTTCTAAAATAGCTTTACCCACCGAAAAATCTTTTGTTGTCACAATTTGCATTTCTTTTTGAAGTATATCAATTGATAATTGTTCTTCTGTGGTTAAGCTATCAAAAAAATGAGTATAGATTTGTTTAAATAAATATTCTTTTTCTTGTGTTTTTTCTTTGTGTTGTAAAGTATGTAGTTGTATAATTCTTTTTTTCAAATCGTAGTATTCTTCTGGAAGAATAGTTGTATGCTCATCAATGAGTATACTTAGAGAGATATTTAATTTTTCTGCAATATAAGAAAGAGTTAATAAAGAGGGTAAAGATTTACCAGTTTCAATACGCGTTAATTGACGTACACTTAAGTTTTTTTCACAATCACACATTTCTTCTCGTGTTAAATTTTTCTGAATACGTAATTTTTTGATTTTTTGCCCTATTTTCTTTATTTTTAACATGATTGCCTCCACTTCAAATTATTTTTAGTAATATCTTTATTATTCACACTCAGCATATATTTTTCGATAGGTCTTTTTTTAAAAAAGAATAAACCCCGTAATAAACGATTGCATAAATCAGATTATTCACTAACCCAATATGAAGTGGTTTAAACACAATAAAATAGATAATACTAAATGAGCCAATACTTATATTTACGAATATTTGTTTTGTTGTTTTACCAAAAATAAAAAATAAACTATGCCCAATAGTTACTAAAATAAGTGAAAAAACAGCAGGTAAATTATCGTACGTCACTAAACAAGTATTTCCAATGAATAGCAAACACAAGATTATAAAAAATAGCTTTTTTGTCATATTTTACCACCCCTCTTTGAAAATATAATATTTTTGCCACTATTATAATACTTAGTATTAGGTTTGTATACTTTTGTGATAATGTGGTATTGGTAAATAAAATCACGTTGATGTCTATTGTGCATCAACGTGATAAATGGTTTGATTATACTTGAACAGGTGTGAACCAATCCACAACACGACCTACGATATTTAAGTACGCATCGTCAGAGTGTCGAGGAATGATAATATTGTCATATTTTTCGTTTAAGGATACTAAAACAAGAGCATCTTTTTCAAAATACACTTTTTTAACGTATGATTTACCGTCATAATCAATGGCATAAATTTCACCGTTAATAAAGTCACTATTTTTCTTAATAAGAACGACATCATGATTATGCAATAAAGGTTCCATACTATCACCAGAAACAGCACTCGCCACATCGTATGGTTTTAAATCATCTCTATCTGTATAAAGAGTGATTGTATCGTTGTTTCCGTAGTTGTATCCGACACCTGCGGCAAGAGCTTCAACAACGTTTATTGGATGAAGTGTAATTGCCATTGTTCTTTGTGCGATAAGATTATCAATAAAATCAAGAGTTTTCTTTTGTTCTTTATCAGACAGTTGTTTCACAACTTTAATAAGTTCAGCCGTTGTTTTTGACACGGTAACTGTTTTTTTTCCATATAGTAGAGTATGTATATCTGTCTGGAAAATATCAGCTAGTCGTTCTAAATCTTCTATCATCGGGCTTCTATCACCTTTAATCCATCTTGAAATGGCTGATTTTGATTTATTGATTTTTTTGCCAATATCTTCTAAAGTCATATCTTGTTCTTTTCGAAATGTATCAATCATAATAGGCAGTTTATTTTTTTCAACCATATAGCCCTCTCCTTTTATCATGTATCCACAGTATACATTTTTTTTGACGATTTGTAAACAAGTTGTTGACAATTTGTAAAAACGAGCTATAATACATTTTATAAGTTTTACTTTTTGGCAACAGGAGGAATGTTTATGTTTAATATTTTTGAAATGATGATGATTTTGTTTTTAGTAGCTGGCACAGGTGTTTTTTTCTTGTTAATGAGTACACAGCAAAAAATGTTAGAGGAACAAAGACAAAGAGTGCATAATCGACGTATCAGCATGATGACACGATAGGCTTAGATATAAATACTCGAATCAGTTGTTTCAATTTGGTATAATTGGCATAAGTCATAGTGGTAAGGAGAGTATTTATGTCAAGAATAGAAAAAGTACAACAAAAATTAGTAGAAAGAGGACTAGATGCCTTATTGGTAACAAACCTTTATAATCTACGCTATGTAGCAGGATTTACTGGGACAACAGGATTGGCTGTTATTACAAAAGATAATGCTTTTTTTGTAACAGATGCTCGTTATACAGAGCAAGCAGCGAAACAATGTAAAGGATATACTATTGTACAAAATTTAGGACCTATTTTCTTAGAAGTGAAAAAAATCGTGACAAATGAACATATCAAAACATTGGGCTTTGAAGACGGCAGTATGTCGGTTAAAGAATATGACGGATTGAAAGAGTTATTATCAGCTCAATTAGTATCTGCATCAGGATTAGTAGAAGGTTTAAGAATTTTAAAAGATGCCGAAGAATTTGATATTATTAGACAAGCGTGTCATATTGCAGACCAAGCATTTGATTATATTTTAGGTGAAATTAAACCAGGTGTAACAGAAATTGAAATTGCCAATAAAATGGATTTTTATATGCGTAGTTTAGGTGCATCGGGTGTATCTTTTGAAACGATTATTGCCAGTGGTGAACGTTCTGCAATGCCTCATGGTGTTGCAAGTACTAAAGTGATTGAAAAAGGTGACTTTATCACAATGGATTATGGTTGCTATTACAATGGGTACGTGTCTGATATGACAAGAACAATCTCTTTAGGAGAACCAAGACATGCACAATTAAAAGAAATTCATCAAGTGGTGTTGGGAGCACAAACATTAGTGAATGAATCTGTTAAAGCAGGATTGTCATGTGCTGATATGGATAAAATCGCTAGAGATTATATCACGCAAAATGGATATGGAGAGTATTTTGTACATTCAACTGGGCATGGTATTGGATTGGAAATTCATGAAGCACCGGCTGTATCAAGAATATCTGAATCTGTTTTAGAAGTAGGACATGCAGTCACAAATGAACCGGGTATTTATATCCCAGGCATTGGTGGTGTCCGTATCGAAGATGATATTTTCATCACAGAAAATGGTGCAGAAATTGTGACAAAAGCAAATAGAGAATTGATTATTTTATAAAATATTTTGTGAAAAGGTGTTGGTAAGTAAAATTATCAACACCTTTTAATGAAACGTTAAATGAAAGCTGATAAATATGGTATACCTACATATTTTATTAGTTTTTTATTTAGCTAGTAGAATGATGTAGCAATTTATTCTATTGTCAAAAGAGTATACAAAAAAATTATTAACAAACAAGAGTTTTTCATCAGAAGATTATCAATAGAATTCAAAAACTAGAAAAATGATAGAAATCAAGAGGTAAGAGAATATAAGATAATATTTTATATATTGCTAATATTTAAATTTCATGAGATAGATTTCTAAGAACGACAACGCTATTCTTAAAATATTGCATAAAAGTATATCTTATTTCTAAAAAAAATGATATAGTAGAAGTGATGTATCGTTATGATAAATAGAAAGCAAAGGAGAGCGTAAAGTGAACAAGTATGAACATAATGTTTTAGGAAATATTGAGATTGCTCCTGAAGCCATTGAGTTAATTATTGGTATTGCTGTTTCAAAAATGAAAAGAGTACATAGCATACAAGGAAAATTAGTATCAAATATGGTATCCGTTTTTTCAAAACCTCTTGTGAGTAAAGGTGTGTATTTAACAACTAATTCAGAGGGAGAATTTGTTGTTGATATTTATGTAAATACATTCTACGGTGTGTCTATTCCTAAGCTGGCTAGACATATTCAAGAGCGTGTGAAAGAACAAGTTTTATTTATGTGTGATATTGATATTCAAGAAGTGAATGTACATATTGTAAATTTAGTTTTAGAAGACGCAGGTGAGAGCGTTGAGTAAAAAAATGTTGAACAGACGCCAAGTGCGTGAAAAAGCTATTCAAACTCTTTTTCAATTAACGTTGAATAAAGAATTATCTCCAGAAGAAGCTATGGAAAATGCGTTGATGATTGATGCCGTTGAAGGCATTGCAACAAGCGTTGAAGATGTACCGTATTTATCAGAATTAGTTTTGGGGATTTTGGGAAAAGAAGAGATGATTGATAATCTCATTCAAGAACATTTAAAAAATTGGCAAGTATCAAGACTAACAAAAATAGATTTGGTTATTTTAAGACTTGCTGTTTATGAAATGTTTGACGTCATGGATGAAAATGTACCAAAAAAAGTGGCAATTAACGAAGCCATTGAATTGGCAAAACTTTATAGTGATGATAAAGCACCTAAATTTATCAATGGTGTCTTATCAAGTATGATTGAAGAATAGAAAGTGCGTATACTATGTGACGCACTTTTTTTGTAAATGAAAATTTAATAAAAAAACAAAAATATCATTGACAATCTACCGCTAAAAATGATATTTTGTTAAACAAAATATTTCAGATTTTGGAGGGATTGTTTATGTCATTATGGGAATCAAAATTCGTAAAAGAAGGGTATACATTTGATGATGTGTTATTGGTGCCGGCGGAAAGTCATGTGTTGCCAAATGATACAGATTTAAGCGTTGAGCTAGCTACAAATTTAAAATTAAATATTCCGTTAATAAGTGCCAGTATGGATACCGTAACTGATTCTAGTATGGCAATTGCAATGGCTCGTCAAGGGGGATTGGGTGTCATTCATAAAAATATGTCCATTGAAGAACAAGCTGAAGAAGTAAGAAAAGTAAAACGTTCAGAAAGTGGCGTGATTTTAGATCCGTTTTTCTTAACGCCTAATCATTTAGTACGTGATGCAGAAAAACTAATGGCAAAATATCGCATTAGTGGTGTGCCTATTGTGGATACACTTGAAAACAGAAAGTTAGTAGGAATTTTAACAAATCGAGATTTACGTTTTGTGTCTGATTATACAGTGAAAATTGATGAAGTCATGACACGCGACAATCTTGTAACAGCACCTATTGGCACATCATTAAAAGATGCAGAAAAAATCTTACAACGTTACAAAATCGAAAAATTACCAATCGTGGATAAAGACGGTAAATTATCTGGTTTAATTACGATTAAAGATATTGAAAAAGTAATCGAGTTTCCAAATGCAGCGAAAGATAAGCATGGACGTTTATTAGTGGCTGCCGCTGTGGGTGTGACAAGTGATACTTTTGAAAGAGCAAAAGCACTATTAGATGCTGAAGCAGATGCAATCATTATTGATACTGCTCATGGGCATAGTGCAGGTGTTATTCGTAAAATTAAAGAAATTAGAGAAACATTCCCAGAAGCGACATTGATTGCAGGAAATGTTGCGACGGCTGAGGGAACACGTGCGTTATTTGACGTCGGTGTTGATGTTGTGAAAGTGGGAATTGGTCCGGGTTCTATTTGTACAACACGTGTTGTTGCCGGTGTGGGTGTTCCACAATTAACAGCAATTTATGACTCAGCAAGTGTGGCACGTGAATACAATAAAGCTATTATTGCAGATGGTGGCATTAAATATTCAGGAGATATTGTAAAAGCATTGGCAGCTGGTGGACATGCGGTTATGTTAGGAAGTATGCTAGCTGGAACAGATGAAGCACCGGGTGAGTTTGAAATTTATCAAGGACGTCGCTTTAAAACATATCGTGGTATGGGTTCTCTTGCGGCTATGGAAAAAGGATCAAGTGACAGATATTTCCAAGGTTCAGTGAATGAAGCAAATAAACTTGTACCAGAAGGCATTGAGGGACGTGTCGCTTATAAAGGGAGTGCCGCAGATATTATTTTCCAAATGTTAGGTGGCTTACGTTCAGGTATGGGTTATGTTGGAGCACCAAATCTTAAAGCACTACGTGAAAATGCACAATTTATTAGAATGAGTGGAGCAGGATTACGTGAATCTCACCCACATGATGTGCAAATTACAAAAGAAGCACCAAACTATTCTGTTCAGTAGATTGTATGATACTCAAATAGGCTCGAAATCAACATGTTGATTTCGAGCCTATTTTAATTAGTCCTCATCTTTGACATCAATATCTTCTGGGAGGGGTGTGTTTAAATAGTCTTGTAATTCTTTTATATATTTATCACGTTCTTTTAGAAATAAGGTAAATTGATTGGCATTGATGAATATATCGTCATCAACCACGAGATAGCGAATTTGTTTTTCACGAATAAGTCGGGTGATGTCTTGTAGGGAAAGGTCTAAATAATCGGCTGTTTCTTGAGGGGATAAATACATTTTGGCACTCTCCTAACGACTTTTTTCTAGGCTTATGTTATCATAACAGTAATGATAATACAAAGAAAGAGAGTTTTATGAAAAAAGAAAAAGTCTTAGTGATTGTTGGTCCAACGGCAGTGGGGAAAACCGCATTGAGTATTGACATCGCCAAAAGGTATGGTGGGGAGGTCATTAGTGGAGATTCAATGCAAATTTATCGACATTTAAATATTGGCACCGCTAAGGTAACACTAGAAGAAATGGACGGTGTACCACATCATTTGATTGATATTTTAGAACCTAATGAAAGTTATAGCGCAAGTGAATTTCAGGCAATGGCAAAAGAAAAAATCTGTAGTATTTCCCAAAATAATGCATTACCCATTGTCGTTGGGGGGACGGGGTTATATATTGAGGGATTACTATATAATATGCAATTTGGTGGTAATAAAAGCATTGATACGAGTATTGCAGAAAAACTAGAAAAAGAATTGAAGCAAAAAGGTGCTAATGTTTTATATGAGAGATTAGTACGTGTAGACGCTAAGGCAGCCGAAAAAATCCCCATTCAAAATGAAAGACGTTTGTTGAGAGCATTGACAGTCATTGAAAGTACGGGAATGTTATTTTCGCAACAAGAAGATAAGACATTGGTCTATGATAGTTTGGTCATTGGATTGACGACAGAGCGAGATAGACTGTATGAACGTATTGATTTACGTGTGGATAATATGATAAACCAAGGATTACTTGAGGAAGCAAAATGGCTATATGAGCATTACGAGGGAGATTTTCAAAGTAAGAAAGCGATAGGGTATAAAGAATTATTTCCTTATTTATCTGGGGAAGATACTTTGGAGCATGCGGTTGATGTGCTGAAACAGCAATCCAGACGCTATGCAAAACGCCAGTTGACATGGTTTAGAAATAGAATGGACGTTTTATGGTTTGATTTGTGGCAAGTCGATAAAGAAGATATTTATAAGGAGATTGATGAATGGCTGAAAAGGTAATATTAGTGGCGATACAACGTCAAGAAAAAGACGAAGCGTTTATGTATAGTCTACAAGAATTAGAGCGTTTGACAGAAACAGCAGGTGGAGAAGTCGTTGCCACATTGATACAAAAAAGAGAAACTTTTGATAGTAAAACGGCGATTGGAAAAGGAAAAATGGAAGAATTGGTGGCATTAGTAGAAGAACTAGAACCAGAAACCATTATTTTTCAAAACGAGCTTTCTCCTAGTCATGTAAGAAATATTCAAGCACAAGTGTCGTGTAAGGTGATTGATCGTGTACAACTGATTTTAGATATTTTTGCCATGCGTGCCAAAAGTAAAGAAGGAAAGCTACAAGTTGAGCTAGCACAGTTAAACTATTTATTGCCTAGATTGATTGGACAAGGGACGAATATGTCGCGTCTAGGTGCCGGTATTGGAACAAGAGGGCCTGGGGAAACAAAACTTGAATCAGATCGTCGCCATATTCGAGAGAAAATTCAAGAGTGTAAACGTCAATTAAAAGAAGTGGCAAATCATCGCCAAAGAGCAAGAGAACAACGGAAAAATAGTCATACGTTTCAAATGGGCTTGATTGGGTATACGAATGCGGGAAAATCAACTCTATTAAATCGTTTAACCGATGCGGGAACGTATGAAAAAGACCAACTTTTTGCGACCTTAGACCCCCTTACAAGACAAGTGAAATTATGTGATACATTTAAAATGACATTGACGGATACAGTAGGGTTTATCCAAGATATTCCAACCCAGTTAATTCATGCTTTTGAATCTACCTTAGAAGAAAGTCGAGATGTTGATTTACTCATTCATGTGGTAGATGCTTCTGCTGAAAATTATCAAGGGCATCAAGAAACAGTGTTACAATTATTGAAAGATTTAGACATGGAGCATATCCCATTGGTAACGGTATATAACAAAAAAGATATGGCAACGGATATGTTTACGCCGACATTATTGCCGAGCATTGTTATATCTGCTTTAGATGATTGTGATATTAAGCAATTACACCAGTTTTTATGGGAGCATGTGTCTAAAGAGTTGGTTTTCTATCGCAAACAATTTCAGTTGGGGCAAGAAGCAATCGTTACGAAAATGACGGCTGAAACCTTTGTGACTAAGTCTGAATTTAATGAGGACACATTGCTTTATCAAGTAGAAGGATATGCTAAACCAACGTCGCCATTCATTGCCCAAAAACAAGATGAGGAGTTTGATTTTTGATGATATATTTTGATAATAGTGCGACAACGCCAATGTTTAAAGAAGTTATTGATACAATGGCAACCGTTCAAGAAAATTTTATTGGCAATCCGTCTAGCTTGCATCATTTAGGTGTGAAATCAGATAGCTTGATTGATAAGGCAAGACAACAAATTGCTGATTTATTATATTGTGATAAGGAGGAAATCTTTTTTACAAGTGGTGGAACGGAAAGCAATAATACGGCGATTATCGGTACAGCGTTTGAAAAACAATCGTTTGGAAAACATATTATTACGACTCGAATTGAACATCCGTCTGTTTTAAAAACGATGCACTTTTTAGAAAAACAGGGGTTTGATGTCACTTATTTAGACGTTGATACAAATGGAAAAATTGATGTAGAAATGTTGGGAAAGGTCATTCGTCATGATACGATTTTAGTGTCTATGATGTGGGTGAATAATGAAGTTGGTATTTTAGAACCTATTCAAGACGTTGCGATCTTATTGGAAAAGTATCCAACCATTCATTTCCATGTCGATGCTGTCCAAGCATTACACTATGTTTTAACACAGCGTATACCATCTCGTGTTGATTTATTAAGTTTATCAGCACATAAATTCCACGGGCCTCGTGGTATCGGGATTTTGTATAAACGTGAAGGGAAACGTATTGAATCTTTATTGCATGGTGGTGGGCAAGAAAAAGGTGTGCGTAGTGGGACAGAGAATACCGCAAGTATCGCTGGTATGGCAAAGGCGCTACGATTATACAGTCAAAAACAAACACCAATCCAATCTTATCAGTCTGCTTTGCGAGCGTTTTTATCGTCTTATCATGGTGTTGAAATATTGTCCCCACTAGAACAAGCACCGCATATTTTAACATTTGCGATAAAAGGTATCCGAGGGGAAGTGCTGTTACATGCTCTGGAAGAACAAGGGATTTATCTATCTACGACAAGTGCGTGTTCTTCTAAAACGGCTAAAGAGCATCATACATTGGGAGCGATGAATGTTTCTGGTGATATATCTCGTTGTGCCGTTCGATTAAGTTTATCGGTAGAGAATACGCAAGAGGAAATAACACAATTTCAACATGTATTTGACAATGTGTATCAAAAATTTAGTAAAATATTGAAATCTTAAAAGGAAGAATAAAAAATGAACGTTAGAATTATGGTTCGTTATGGCGAATTATCAACGAAAGGGAAAAATAAAAAAAGTTTTACACAACGATTGGCACAAAATGTGAGGCATGTCTTACAAGACTTTGAGCAAATAAAAGTAAATCCCGACTATGATTTTATGTATATCACATTAAATGGAGCACCAGAAGAGGTCGTATTAGAGCGTTTGAAACATGTTTTTGGGATACAGAGTTATTCGCCAATTTATACGGTTGAAAAATCTCTTGAAGCCATGTTCCAACAAATCTATGCTTTATTATCCAATATGGATTTATCTGATAAAACATTTAAAATTTCCACGAAACGTGCTGACCATGAGTTTGATATGGACACGAATACGTTGAATCGTGAATTAGGGGCAATGGTTTTAGATGCGTTTCCTCAATTAACAGTAAAAGTCAAACAACCCGACATCAATATAAAAGTTGAAGTGAGAAAACATGCTGTTTATATTAGTACTCAAACGTATATAGGTGCAGGGGGATTGCCTGTTGGCACAGGTGGAAGAGGCATGATGATGCTTTCTGGTGGTATTGATTCTCCAGTTGCCAGTTATTTAGCGTTAAAGCGTGGTTTAGAATTGGAAATGGTTCATTTTTACAGTCCGCCTTATACAAGTCCGCAGTCTTTAAGAAAAACACAAGAGTTAACAAAAAAATTAGCATTGTACGGTGGGGCTATTCAATTTATTGAAGTGCCGTTCACAGAAATTCAAGAAACGATTAAAGAAAAATGCCCCGAAGCATATTTGATGACCATCACAAGACGATTTATGTTGCGTGTTGCTGATGCTATTCGTCAAAAACGTGATGGATTAGTCATTTTAAATGGGGAATCTATGGGGCAAGTTGCCTCTCAAACATTGCATAGTATGGTGGCAATTAACGAAGTTACAAATACCCCTATTTTAAGACCTGTTGTGGCAATGGATAAATTGGATATTATTGCACTTGCAGAGAAAATCGACACATTTGAATTATCTATCCAACCTTTTGAAGATTGTTGTACAGTATTTGCACCACCCTCTCCAAAAACAAAACCAAATCTAGAAAAAGTCCGTGTGTATGAAGAAAGATTAGACGTGGATGCCTTAGTAAAACGTGCAGTAGACGGTATTAAAGTCTATCCGATTGATGTACAAACACGCTTTGATGAAGATGTAGAAGATTTATTATAGAACTCGAGGTGTTTATATGCAACTAGCCACATTATGTTATATTGATAATGGTACATCTTATTTGTTATTACACCGACATAAAAAGAAACACGATGTTCATCAAGGAAAGTGGATTGGTGTTGGTGGAAAGGTGGAACGTGGAGAAACACCGGAAGAATGTATTAAACGTGAAGTGTTAGAAGAAACGGGTTTAGTGCTCAATAACCCTAAACTAAATGGAGTAATTACTTTTCCTAATTTTGATGGTGTTAAAGATTGGTATGTTTTTGTCTTTACAGCAACGACTTTTTCAGGAAATCTCATTGAAAGTGATGAAGGAAGTTTAGAGTGGGTGCCTTATGAAAAAGTAAGAGAAAAACCAACATGGGAAGGTGATTTACTTTTTTTAGACTGGTTATTAAACAAGAAACCATTTTTCTCTGCGAAAATGGAGTATAATAATGGACGATTAGCACATCATCATGTGCTGTTTTATGAGTAAATATCAAATATGTCAAGCAATAGCCGTACCGACTATTACTTGGCATATTTTTTATCTATTTATTTCCCAAATACTGCTTATAGATTGCTATAATTTGTTGGATTTATGACGTTTTTATAGGGTAAAGTACCAAAATTCGCCTTAAATCTTTATTTTGTATAAAAATACATTTAATTTTGGGTGTTTTTATTTATAAATTAAGGGGTATACAAATCTTTCTTTTTATAAATATTGATTTTTGTTAAGTTTAATTGACAAAAACACTTTTTATTATTATGATAAAAGTGTAGCTGGTACTCATTTCTGAAAAATATGGAAAAATCAGGTTGGGAGATGAGTTTTATGAAAAGAACAAATAAAAAAACTTTAGGTATTCTAACAGGAGTGGCTTGTTCGCTTGTTTTTGGAACCGCTGTCTATGCGGGCGCTGCAGTGGGTAGTCCTAATGAGTATTGTATCAATCAAATGAAGCGAAATGGTGCAGAATCATTAACAGAATATGATTTTGGCACTCCACTACCGCATGATGATGCATATATGAAAGGATATGCGAGTGGTTCGGGTTCTAATGATGTATATGTCGTTATATATACACCAGATGGAACTAAAAGCGAAAGAAGAGCTTCTGAAGTAAGTAAAGATGTCTATGAAGTAGCCGAAGTGGGAGGACAAGATAAAGCTACTTATGCATATGGTGTAGCAACATCTAAAATTGGTACATCATCAATAACAATTCGCTAGTAATAAAAGAAATGAGTATCAGTATTTTGTAATTTGTAAGGGGTGACATCATGAAATTACTCATATTATATAATCAACTATTAAGTAGATTTATCAAAAATCATAAATTATTAACCTTTATTTATGTGCTTGTCATGTCTATGGGAATAGGTGCATTTTTATTTTTATACCACACACAAATGGAATTTATTGAGAAAGCTAAGGAAGAACCATATAATCACGAACTGACTTTAAACCCAATGGAGATGTCAGATAATCTGTGGGAATTTTTAGAAAAAGATACACGGTTTGAAAAAATTGAGTTCAATACAAAAGTAAAAAGTGAATATGCTCCTGAACAATTTATTTATTCTGTTATCGCTGTACTTCATGTACAAGATGAGGCTTTAAAACAAGAAAATGATATTTTTGTGTCATCTAGGATTTATGATGAGTTAAAACAGACACAAAAATTAACTTTAGATAATCAAGAGTATCATATAATAGGAGAAATAGATGATCCTATTGCAACGGTACAAATGTCTTATCAGCATTATAAAAAACGATACAAACCGAGCAGTATTCACGTTCATGTAAAATCAGAGTTTGTTTTTTCGATAAAAAGTATTCAAGAATATATTGAAAATCATTTTAATGTTTCAGTGAAAAATAAAATGGATCAAGCAGAAAAATCAGAGCTAGAAGTTTTTAAATATTTATTAATGCTGGCTAGTATTATCATTTTATTAAATATTCTTTCACTCTATGTGTTTATGCTTCGCTCTCGAGCAAAAGAGTTTTTAATCTATGACCTTTTAGGAATGAAAAAATTATCTATCTTATTTTATTTACTAATAGAAACAATTATTTTTTATGTTATCAGTTTTCTAATTGCTTTTATTGGGTTTGTGACACTAAATACAATATTAGGAAATACTCTATTACTGAAATATCTATGGATATTATGCATGACTCCGCTTGTTATCAATTTAGTATTGGTTTGTCTTGTTTTTATAGTCTTGTTACGTAAAGGAGGAATAAAATGAAAAAAATCTATTTAGCATTAACTATTTTTAAACAACAAAAATGGTTGAATCTATTGATTTGTCTTGAATTAGCCTTTATGTTTTCTTTATTCAATATTGTTTTAAATCGTACGGATAATATGTTTCAAAATGAAGCAGTATTAACGCAAAGTGGTTTACAAAAAAGTATAAATTTTGCTCCAATATCAAGACATATAGACGATATAGGTTTAAGACAAAGACTAGTACCTCAAGTAGAAAGAATACTTGAAAAATATGATTTTGTAGAGGGGGTTTCTACATTTGAAGAAGTTAGTGTACAGACGTCTAAAGATACACACGGCATGCTTTTATATGATGCTTTAACGGTAGAAAAAGTATATCCTATTTTAAATACGGAACGTGATAAATTACCAGTAATTGCCATTTCAAATGGGAATAAAGTGTATCAAGTAGGGGATACGATTAAAGCAATGATAGACGGTAAAGAGAAAATTCTTACAGTCGTACAATCAGACGATATTGCTAAATTACCTTTATTTTGGTCACAAGGAGGACGAAATTATTTAGGAGATACGACTATGATTTTTCAAAATATTATACAAGGGCGAACGATTCTATTGGGACGAATATCCGATGAATTAAGAGGAAAAGTGAATCCTTATGAAGAAAATATCATGGTTTACATTAAACCAGATACAGAGATGACAAAGGTAAGAGCGTTACAATCAGAGCTATCTCAACTTGGTCAAGCAGATATTGTGTCTGATATGATACAAAAAACGCAAGAGCTTAATGCGGATAAAGTTAAAAAAGATTTAATCAATATGGTCGTTGTCGTATTTGCTTCTGTCATTGGAATGTTTAGTGTATCTGTGTTAAATGTGTATCAACAATTACGTCGTTTTTCTATTTGGCACATGTGTGGGGCAACATTAAAAGAAATTGGCATCATCTATACATTGTATATGTGTTTGATTGGGGTATTGAGTATTTTATGCTTTGCTGGATTGATGATATTAGGATACGTATCAGATGGACGAGGACATTATTACTTCTATTATATAAATCCGTCCCATTTAGTCACAATGATAGGTATTGTTAGTATCATGGTTTTTGTGACTTTAGGATGTTCGTTACTTGCCTTGAAAAAACAAGGTGTTTTCCAATATTATTATGAGTGAGGGGGATAACGATGACAATTCAATTAAATCATATCCATAAAATTTTTCAAGAAAACAAAAAGAATGAATGTGTGGCTTTAGAGGATGTCACATTATCTATCAATAAAGGTGAGCTTGTGGCAATTGTTGGTAAATCTGGCTCTGGAAAATCAACATTATTGCACATTATTGGAGGGTTGGCAGAACAATCATCGGGAACGTATGTGCTGCATAATGAAGTGGTTACGAAAAAGGCACAACAAAATATACGATTGAATACCGTTGGTTTTGTGATGCAAGATTTTGCACTCATCGAGCAGGAAACGGTAAAAAGTAATGTGGCATTACCTCTTTTGTTGGATAAAACAACATCTATTTCAGATATTAAAAAACGTGTTGATGAAACATTGCATTTAGTTGGTATTGCTGATTTAAAACAGAAAAAAGTTAATCAATTATCGGGAGGGCAAAAGCAACGTGTTGCTATTGCGCGTGCCATTGTCAAACAAGCTGAAATCATTTTGGCAGATGAACCTACTGGTTCATTGGATACCAAAACAGGTCAAGAAATTCTTGATATTTTAAAATCGTTACATGAAGAAGGGCGTACTGTCATTATTGTGACGCATGATGAGCATATTGCACAACAGTGTGAACGTATTGTAACCTTGAATGACGGAGAAGTTGTTTCTGATGTTATTCAATCGTTGTCATATTTTGAACAATCAAAATGAGGCTAAACATAAAACCGGCAAAAATGATGTTTTATTGTAAGAGATTAATTTAAAAGTAAAAATAGGGAAGCCTGTCGTTTATATCAACGGATAGTGGTTGATGAAATACTTTCTGAAATAGTAAAAAGGTTTGACATCATTTCATTGAACATATTGATTTCAAGCCTTTTTGAGTAGCGTTACATCTTTGATTTAATAGAGTAATAGGCGTTATCTTTTATGAGTTAATCAGTAACATTAAAAAGGTAGTGTCCTAATAGTTCAAACGGTTAGTCTTGAGTTATGTGGATGTCATTTAATATGTTTAATCAAAGATGTATACGATATTACTATAAACATTATGTAAAGAAGAAAAACAAAACACATCTCTTATGATGAAGGAGATGTGTTTTGTTTTTCTTTTAATAAATTTGTTGTACTTAGACAAACGGTCATGAAAATAAATAGCGTTTGTACCCAAAAAATCGTGACGTCTAACAATCCGCTAACTAAAACGAGGGTAATAAAACTCATACATAGAGCACGTAGAGATTTTAATAATCCAGTGTTTTTTATTCGATGTAACTGGATAAGTAATTTTGTGAATAAGGCAATCAGCAAACTTGCACCAAGAAAGCCATAGTTTAATAGTGTATCTAAAATCATATTGTGTGCATGTTGTGTTGGATAACTTGCATATTTTTCATAAATCGTCATATACGTTAAAGGACCTTGACCGAATGGTTTATGACAAAATTCTTCTATAGAGGCTTGCCAAATACTTGTGCGAATATCAATGTGTTCGTCAATTAAATTTAATTCAAAGCGAGGAACATTGCTGTAAAAAATAATAACAGAAATGATGCTCAATATAAATGCAACGATAATAAAACGTCTAAATATTTTTGATTCAACTAAAAATCCAAAGGTTATCAATGAAATAAGCAAGGAAGGTAAAATGGTTCGTGTCAATGTAAAGAGTAGACCACAACCGTTTAAAAAGGCAATAAAAGCGTACCAGCCTTGTTTTTTTAGACATTTTGCATGATACATTTTATATCCAGCGATTAAAATGAAAAATCCACATGCCAAGGCATAATAATTTGGATTAAAGAAAAATGAATCTGCTCGTCCGTCATTCCATGTAATGAAATGTTTGCTCATTGCATGATAATCAATTGGTGGTAAGATATGATACGCTTCTAACCAAGCATATATTGCATGAACAATGCTAAAATGAAGCATTATATCTAATATTTTTTGGAATGTTTTTTTGTCAATAAGTGTTGTGTAATATGTAAAGTAAATATAGAAAACAACAAGACTTATTGTTACAAAAAAACCAATTAAATTTTGTGCTAGTGCAGATACGGTACTAGACAAAAGAAAAAATAGCCAAATGAGTTTATGTATATAAGAATGTTTGATTAAGTTTATAAAAGACTTTTTATATAGTAAATAACAAGTAGCTAAGAGTATACCTATACAGGCAATAGGGAACGGAAGCATCATTGTCATCGTTGTGAAAATGAAGATCCAGTTCAACTCAAAACGTTGAAAAACTGCCTTTATATTTGAAAACAAGAGAACGCCTCCTTTAGTCATGTACACTGACATGATATAGCGTCTATATTATATCTGAAATAACGGTAAAAACATATAGATTTTTTTTGTTTGTTAAAAAAGAATGAGGCGAACGATTTATATATTAAAAAAAGATTTTAAATAGTGAGCGACACCATCTTCTTCATTTGTATATGTTGTTTCGTATTTAGTGATTGCTTTAATGGAAGGGATGGCATTTTTCATGGCAATACCATACTCAGCAAAAGATAGCATTTCTGAATCGTTATCTTCATCACCAAAAGCAATAAGACGCTCTTTAGGAACGTTTAAAATAGTCAATAAATAATTTAAACCAGCTGCTTTATGAACACCTTCAGGTGTAATATCTAAACAGGGGAAAGCACCACCCCATGTACGAATATCTAATGATGTGTTTAAATGCTCTTTTAAGTAGCTTTTGATAATAGGTTGTTCTTCTAATGATGAAAACCACCCAAAAGAAATAGGCTCTTCCGGTAAAACCTCTGGTTGAGAAAGCAGTTGAAAACCGTTGACAGGTTCTGGGAAATACTCGCTTTTTGGTAAATCTAGTGTCGACACATAAACATTATGACGTGTTTCAGTTCCAATAAATCCAAGATTTAACTCTTTTTGTAAGGCGATAATTTTCCTTGCTGTGTCAAGTGAAATAGAGTGTTGATGATAATGTTCCCACTCTTTGTCTAGAGGATGATGTACCAATGCGCCGTTATTGTTTATCATTGGTGTTTTTAGCGATAGAGAGTGATAGATATCCTCGCTAATACGAAATGAACGCCCCGTTGTGATGACGATGTGGTGTCCTTGGTCTTGTAGTGTCTTTAAGACATCTTTTGTGAAATCTGATGTTGTATGATCAGACTTTAATAGTGTTCCGTCTAAATCAAGTGCAATCACATAAGGTTCCATAAAATTCCTCCAATCAATAGAATGTTGTTATTATACCATAATTAAATTTTTTTTGTAAAAGTAGTATGTAACAAAATGATGACAAACTTTACACTTTTGTAAATAGGTACGTTTTTACTAGGAGATTTTAAAAGGATGTGTTAGTCTATTGTCTACTAATGAAAAGTTAGTTAAATAAAAAGTGAGTAAAAAGACAGGAGAGTGAAACGAATGCATAAGCATTATAAATTATGTGCTATTTTTTGTATGAGTGCTTTGTTATGCCAAGTAGTTATACCGGTTGCTTTTGCAGACGAATACGATACAAAAATCTCTCAACAAAAAGAAAAAATAAAAGAAATTGATGCAACAACATTAGAAAAATCTTCTGAGTTAAAACAAACGATGCAAGAAATCGAAATGCTTGAAAATACGATACATGATGTAGAAAAGAAGATAGAAGATAATCAAAAAGAATTTCAAAGATTGCAAGAAGAAAGTGCCTTATTAGAGGAGTTGATTATCAAACGTGATGAACGTATTAAAGAGCAAGCAAGACATATACAAGTCGATGATACGACAGACGATTTCTTCCAGTCTATCTTAGCGTCGGAAAATATTGTAGAGGCACTTTCAAAAGTGTTAGCATTGACAGAATTGACGCGTGCATCAAATGATATATTAGAACAGCAACGAATAGATAAAGATAAGTTGAATGAAAAGAGAGAGAAACTGGAACAAATCACATTGGAAGATGCACAACGTGTGAAAGAGTTGGATGTTTTAAAATCAAATTTACTCATTAAAACAACAGAAATCGAAGTAGCTTTGTCACAATTAGCTAGCGATAAGCAAGATTTAGAAACGGATATTGAAAAAACGAAAGAAAAACAAGAGCAGGCAAAGCGTGAGTATGAAGAACTAAAACGTCGAGAACAAGACAGACAAGAGGCGCTAAAAAAAGAACAAGAACGGATACAACAAATTGCTTTGGCAAAATCGACAGTTATTAATACAGGACAAACAGGATTTGTTTATCCAATTAGTCAGCCAACTGTGACAAGTCCATTTGGCGTGGCTAGACAATTGACTCTATTAAATGGACAGAAATATACAGATGTGCATAATGGCATAGATTATGTGAATGGTAATTCACAAGCTTTAATTACCGCTTCAGCCGGAGGAGTTGTCGTATTTGCAGGTAAAGATAGTTATGGTGGTATTGGTGTCATTATTAAACATGAGAACGGAATGTACACACATTATTGGCATTTAAGCACGTTACAAGTATCTGTTGGACAATCAGTATCCCAAGGACAAGCATTAGGTGTTATTGGTGCAACAGGATTAGCAACAGGTATCCATTTACATTTTGGTATGTCTACACAAATGTACTCGGGATATGTCAACCCAGCATTATATGTACATTAAAAAGTTTGGCATCAATCTGTGAAAAGATTGATGCCAAACTTTTTGTTATGTAAGCGAAACAAAAAGAATTTCGCACTGTTTTATTGGAGTATAGTTTGCTATAATAAAATGAAGATAAAAAAGTAAGGAGTTATGACATGTTAAAAAAATTAAGAGTGTTTAAACAGGCTGTATCTTTTAATATGAAACGTGTCGATATTGGCTCTCAAGCAGCACAATTAACTTTTTATATTTTGCTATCATTAGTGCCAATCATTCTTGTGATTGGGAATATTATTCCTCTTTTACCGATTAGTTATGACAGTGTGAAAGAGTATTTAGACACATTTTTACCAGAAAGTATTCGAGAATTAGTGGACACAATGTTACAACATTATTTACATTCTTATAGTGGTAGCTCTTTATTTTTAGGGATTATCGTTGCCTTGTGGTCAAGTTCGCAGGCGTTTAATGTCATTCAAAAAGTACTGAATGATATTTACCACACAAAAGAACGAAAAAATTTTTTAGTGTCAAGACTATTTGCCTTTTTTATGTCGTTAATGTTTGTGATCATTATTATGCTAGTCGGTTTAATGTTTGCTTATGGAGGCACTATTTTAAGGCTATTGCAACAATTTACGATTATTCGTGGAGGTATGGACGTTATTTTTGATAACTTCAAATGGATTGTTGCATTTAGCATTATTTTTATTTTGTTGTGGGTTATGTATTACGCTGTACCAAATGTCAAATGGAAAATGCGATATGCCTTACCCGGAGCTGTTTTTTCAACGACAAGTATTTTGTTGGCATCGCAACTATATTCGATTTACATTGGCAATGCGACAAACAACGCTTTAACAGACGGTACAATTGGTGTTTTTATCGTATTGATGCTATGGTTATACGTCGTATCTATGGTTATTTTGTTTGGAGCATGGTTAAATGTTTTGTATCATGACTATAAATATATGCCTTTTCTGAAAAAAGCACAGTACGAACAAAAGCATATCAAAGAAGTATATTATTCTAAAGATTTTGAAAATGTGGATGAAGGAGTTTTGTAAAGAATGCGTCAAAAAGTAAAAGAGATAACACGCATCGACTATGGCATTATTTTAACCGTGTTTATCTTATTTGTCATAAGTGTATTAACATTATATGCCACAACCGTTTTAATCAATGAAGGAAGTTTACAATCAACAGTGATGCATATTGTGTGGTATATTCTTGGCAGTGTCGTGATTGCCATTATTATGCAATTTGATGCAAAACAAATATGGAAATTAGTACCTTTTATTTATGTCGGTGCGATTATCTTACTGGTTGCTGTGCTTTTTTTCTATGACAAAACAACAGCAGCAACTTTTGGAGCAAGAAGCTGGTTTAGATTTGGGACATTTAGTTTTCAACCTGCAGAAATTTCAAAAATAGCGTTGATTTTAATGCTTGCTCGAGTTGTGACAAACCATAATGTCACGTATCGAGAACGTACATTAAGAACAGATGGGCAACTATTACTGAAAATCTTTTTGTGGACACTACCGATGTCCGTTCTTGTTATTTTAGAAAATGACTTAGGAACAACACTCGTTATTTTAGCGATTGTATCAGGGATTATTTTGATGTCGGGTATTTCCTCTAAAATTCTATTACCACTATTTTTAGGTGTTTTTTTGTTCGGTGCATTGATTTTATATTTGGCTGTTTATCATCGGCATATTTTGATGTTTTTCGGTTTTAAACCGTACCAATTTACACGTATTGATGCGTGGTTAGATCCTTTTTCTCATGCAGCACAAGGGTCTTATCAAGTTAGAAATGCCATTTTAGCAATAGCAACAGGCGGTGTTTTAGGAAAAGGGATTGGAATATCTCAAGTGCATATTCCCATTCGTGAATCCGATATGATTTTTTCAACTATCGGAGAAAATACAGGATTTTTAGGTGCTGTCTTTTTGATTTTCATTTACTTTACATTGATTTATCAAATGGTAAGAACCTGCTTTGAAACGAAGAATGAATTTTACACGTATATTTCTGTGGGCGTTATTTCCATGATTATGTTCCACGTTTTTGAAAATATCGGAATGAATATTGGTCTTTTACCTTTAACTGGTATTCCATTGCCTTTTATTTCACAAGGTGGTTCTGCGTTATTAGGTAATATGATAGGTGTCGGCTTAATTATGTCAATGCGTTATCATACAAAAAGTTATTATGGTATACACATTATTTAAAAGAAAGAAGGAAAAAATATGACAAAATATAATAAAGAAGAATTAAAACAACGTTTAACGGATATTCAATATGAAGTCACACAAAATTCAGCAACTGAAAGACCATTCAGTGGTGAATATGATGATTTTTATGAAGAAGGTATTTATGTAGACATCGTTAGTGGAGAACCTTTATTCAGCTCAACTGATAAATACGACGCAGGTTGTGGGTGGCCTTCTTTTGCAAGACCAATCGAAGATCATTTTTTAACAGAGCATCTTGATGAAAAACTTGCTAGAGTGAGAACAGAAGTAAGAAGTGCACAAGCAGATTCACATTTAGGACACGTATTTAATGACGGACCAGAAGAATTAGGAGGATTACGCTACTGCATTAATTCAGCGGCACTAAGATTTGTACCTGTTTCAGAATTAGAAGCACAAGGATATGAAAAATATAAAGCATTATTTAATAAATAATATGTAAAGGCTTGAAAACAGTGTTTTTAAGCCTTTTTTTGTCCACTTTTATATACAAAATCGTGTTGGTAGATTATTCCCACCAACACGATTTATTATAGGACCGTTTTTAAGCCTTTTTAGCACGCTATATTCAAATTTAGTTAGTGTATATAAATCATGTATATAATGACTATTATGTAAATATTAGAAATAGGACATCTTGTATTTAGAAAACCAATGGAAAGGGGGTGTTTTGTTTATGAAAACCCTTTATTTTAAAGGTTTTTTATGACGAGAAATACATGAATAAACATAAAAAAAGATTGAGAGTTTTTTTGAAACATGGTAGAATTAAGTTGTGCAAGGGCCTGAAAGCTCTAACATAATTATTACAAAGGAGTTTTTATTATGGAAACAAGAGAATATCATGTAGTGGCAGAAACAGGAATTCATGCAAGACCTGCAACATTATTAGTGCAAGCAGCAAGCAAATTCGGTTCAGAAATTAATTTAGAGTATAAAGGTAAAAAAGTAAACTTAAAATCAATCATGGGCGTTATGTCTTTAGGTGTTGGTCAAGGATCTGACGTTGTGATTACAGCTGAAGGTGCTGACGAAGCAGAAGCAATCGCAGCGATTGATGAAGCAATGAAAAAAGAAGGATTGGCTGAATAATGACAAAACATTTAAAAGGTATTGCAGCAAGTGATGGCATTGCGGTCGCTAAAGCATATCGCTTGATTGAGCCAGACTTGTCATTTGAAACAAAAAAAGTAACAGATATTGATGCAGAAGTTGCACGTTTACAAGCAGCTTTAGAAAAATCTCAATCTGAAATTGAAGCTATTCGTGATGTTGCTTTAGAAAATTTAGGACCAAAAGAAGCTCAAGTATTTGAAGCGCATTTAATGGTTTTAGGAGATCCTGAATTAGTTGGTCAAGTAAAAGCAACGATTGAAAGCAATGCATCAAATGCTGAAAGTGCTTTGAAAGAAGTAACAGATATGTTTATTGGATTATTTGAGTCTATGACAGATAATCCATACATGCAAGAACGTGCAGCGGATATTCGTGACGTAACAAAACGCGTATTGGCGAATTTATTAGGTGTTCAAATTCCTAGCCCAGCAACAATTCGTGAAGAAGTAATTGTTGTTGCTAAAGATTTAACACCGAGTGATACCGCACAATTAAATCGTCAATATGTAAAAGGTTTTATTACAGATATTGGTGGACGTACATCTCACTCAGCTATTATGGCGCGTTCTTTAGAAATTCCTGCCATTGTAGGAACGGGAACAGTGACAGCCGATGTTCAACAAGGTGATTTGTTAATTATTGATGGTTTAGACGGTAATGTCTTTGTAAATCCAGATGAAGAAACAGTTGCTGAATTTGAAACAAAAGCTAAAAACTTTGCAGACCAAAAAGCAGAGTGGGAAAAATTGAAAAACGAAAAAACAATCACAAAAGACGGTAAACACTTCGAGTTAGCAGCAAATATTGGTACACCAAAAGATTTAAAAGGTGTACATGCTAATGGTGCAGAAGCAGTTGGATTGTATCGTACTGAATTTTTATACATGGATTCAGCAGAGTTCCCAACAGAAGATGAACAATTTGATGCTTATAAAGCGGTTCTTGAAGGCATGGACGGTCGACCAGTTGTCGTACGTACAATGGACATTGGTGGCGATAAAGAGTTACCATATTTAGAATTACCAAAAGAAATGAATCCATTCCTAGGTTATCGTGCTATTCGTATTTCATTAGATAGAGAAGATATGTTTAAAACACAATTACGTGCTTTATTACGTGCTTCTGTATATGGAACATTACGTATTATGTTCCCTATGATTGCAACATTACAAGAATTCCGTGCGGCAAAAGCGGTATTGGAAAATGTAAAATCTGAATTGTTATCAGAAGGTGTTGCGGTAGCTGACAATATTGAAGTAGGGATTATGATTGAAATTCCAGCAGCAGCTGTATTAGCGCATCAATTTGCTAAAGAAGTTGACTTCTTTAGTATTGGAACGAATGACTTAATTCAATACACAATGGCAGCAGACCGTATGAATGAACAAGTATCTTACTTATATCAACCATATAATCCGTCTATTTTAACATTAATTAAACATGTGATTGATTCAGCACATGCTAATGGTAAATGGGCAGGTATGTGTGGTGAAATGGGTGGCGATCAAATGGCTGTTCCATTATTAGTTGGTTTAGGTTTAGATGAATTCTCTATGAGCGCGTCAAGTATCTTAAAAACAAGAAGTTTAATGAAAAAATTAGATACAGCTGATATGAAAGTATTAGCCGATAAAGCAGTAAATGAATGTACAACAGTAGATGAAGTCATTGCTTTAGTTGAAGAAGCAGTAAGTCAATTATAATAACAAAAAAACAAGTGTATCCTAGTGATACGCTTGTTCAGACTGTTGACAATATATCTAAAAAATCCAACGTATTTTTCCAGTTTTGAAAAATACGTTGGATTTTACATTTAAAAATGATAAATAAAGAACTATATTGTAAAAAATGGCTATCTCTCGTGAGT
>NZ_WNJY01000021.1:0-39548 GCF_010892355.1 Granulicatella sp. zg-ZJ
GTTTTAATTCTTTAGAAATACAACAATGTTTATCGACTAAAGAACACGAAGAAGAACAGGTTTTTAGACACGTTTTACAGCGATAACGGGTTCTTTTAAGAAGTAAAACAGTTTTGATTTGTCTAAATTTTGGTAATAATGTTTTCGTTTGATATGTACCATGTTTGATGAGTGTTTTAGCATGACAATGTGGACAGATGTGGCAAGGCTTTGTCCAAGTGCCTTTAATAAAGTGGTGTGGAATACCATTTATTGTTTTTTCTTCTAACCAATGTTCATCAGCTATGAAAGATTTATCTGTTAATGTTAATAATTTTTTTGTATAATAATCCATGAGAAATACCTCCTTGTTTAATTGTGGTGATTTAATCATACAGGTATTTCTCTTTTTTTGTCCACTTTTATATACAAAATCGTGCTGGTGGATTATTCCCACCAACACGATTTATTATAGAGCCTTTAATTATGTTATAACGTTTCGTTAGCAATATCTTCAACAAGTGAATGTTTTGTAACTTGTCTAATGCTGAATATGTTAAATAACATTAAAATTGTTAGTAAAGTGATGCTACTAATGATTGTTGGGGAAAGAGGATAGTGGAAAATGATTCCAGATACTTTCATTGAACCAACAGTAATTGAATTTAAAAATAGATATTGTAGCCCTATGCTACATAAAATCGCAACAATAATAGATGTAATACCTGCTTGTAAGTTTTCGATAGATAGCATTGTTCTAATTTGTCTTGTTGTCATACCGATAGAACGTAGCATCGCAAACTCTCGACGACGTAGTTGAATATTAGAGGACACATTATTAAAAGTTGCTGTTAAGCACAAGATAGAAACGAGTGATAGGAACCCGTAGACGATGATTTGAACAATATTTAAAAATCCATTGATTGAACGTACTTGTTGTGATGTATTTGTAATGAATTCAATATCAAATGTATCTTTGATTAAATTTGTCACTTTTTCATCGGCATCTTTTGTTGTGGTAATACCCGTATAAACGTTAACATGATTTTCTTTGTATAAAATATTTGCCATACGTGCATAGTTTTTGTTAGATACAAGGAATGTTTCAGTAGGATATAAACCGACAGTTAATGTTGTAAAGTCGATCGCTTTTAAAATTGTTATATTAATTTTACTCGTGTCGATTGCTGTAGGACCAAATGTTACTAACTCTGTTTCTTTATTTACTAATGATGTATTTTCTGTTAGAGATTCTTTAGTGACTAAAATACCGACGTTTTCTTTTTCAAATTCTTCTTTAGAAATATTCGCTAATTTTAAAATAGCGGCTTCTTCTTTTTCGGATACTGTGGCAAGAGCAGGACTAAGTATCGTTTGGTTAGATTGTTTTAAAATATCAAGATTCGTTTCGACGGGTATGTATTTTTCATACATAACTTCTTTAACGTCAGTCCAGTTTTTTGCTGTTTCGTACAATTTTGTATCCGCCGTATTCTGTACATCCATAACAACTAAATCATAAGACATAAACAGTGTTTTAGGCTGACCTTTTTGAATAGCTCCCGTCGCCACCTGTTGCATTTCAATCATTAAGTTTGTAATACTATTAAATGAAATTAAACTCAATGTTAAAATGATAAATATCATACGAGTTCGAGAACTATTAAATTTTTTATAATTGTGAGCCAAATGTCCCGATGTTTTGAATACACGTGCAGCTAAGCTACGTTTGCCAGTTTTCGTTTTTTGCTTCATTTTAATATAGCGAACAAAGGGAACTTGCTTAATATTTTCAATAGCGGTACGTTTTGTTGCACGTATGCTAGGAATAAGTGTTGACAAAACAATAATAAAAGTAACCAATAATGCAATCCCTGCCAGAAGAGGAGCATCAATTATCATTGGAATTTGAATAACATCTTCTTGAATGCGCATTAAAATATTATTAATAACATTGATTGAAATACCAATACCGACAATACCAATAATAATACCACAAATAATAGAGATACTACCTATCCAAAATCCCTCCATTAACAACATATAACGGATTTGTCGTCTAGTCGTTCCAACACTTGCCAATGCACCTAATTGTTTTAAACGTTCATTTAACGATAACATAAACGATGAAGTAATAATCATAATAGAAATAATACTTAATATACCAATAACAAAATAGGCCATAGTTTTTAGGCTGTCAAAGCTATCCGTGTAGAAACTATTTTCTTTATCAAAGATGCCATAAGTTGCTAATACAGACTGATTGTATTCGAATGTTTGATGATTGTATGCTTTCAATGTTGGAAAAAACGATGCATCTAAATGATTTGCATGCCCCAACACAATCGTTTTTGAGGGAAGTGGATTGTTCTCACTGAAAAACCATTTATTTGCAGTATAGTCACTAATAATTCCTGTTATTTTATAATATTGTAATGCACCCCCAATATGCAATGGATAGTTATCGCCAATTTTATAGACAATAGTACCTTTCCCTGTTTGGTTATCTGATGTAAAGTTTGAACCCTCTATACGTTGAGAAGTTTTGGTAATGGCTATTTCGTTAGGTTTAGTTGGTAGTGTTCCAGAAGAAAGTTTTCCAAAGAAACCAATCTGTTTATTGTATGTTTCTTCATTTAATTTATAAGCATAGCCATAAAATTCTTTGTTAGGAGAATCTTCATCAAGAATGGGTACACCTTGAAATTCAAGTAAATCTTTTACAAAGCTAGCCGATTGTAATTGTTCTAAATCTTGTTTCGTATCAACGACTGTTCGGAAATGCCAATCGCCATTATTTTGTACGGTTTGATTGTAGAACATGGCACGCATCCCCGTTAGAAATACGACAATAGCGGTAAGCAAAGACATAATAATGGTTATGGACAAACCTGTTAAAAACGTTCTTTTTTTATTTTCTTTTAATTGTGCTAATGTTAATTTGTTTAAAATATTCATACACGAATCACCTCATCTTTGATAATTTTTCCGTCAGATAGTGTAATCACACGGTCAGCCTGCAGCGCAATGTCTAAATCATGTGTAATGACAATCAATGTTTGATTATATTTTTGATGAGATAAACGTAGTAATGACAAAATTTCTTTGGTGTTATCACTGTCTAAATTCCCTGTTGGTTCATCTGCTAAAAAAATAGCAGGTTTTGCGATAAGAGAACGTCCAATAGAAACACGCTGTTGTTGCCCACCAGATAATTGGTGCGGTAAATGTTTACGTCTATTAGAAAGTCCTAGTGTTTTCAAAATTTCTTCTAAATAATCTTGAGGAATTTTTTGTGAATCTAATTCAATAGGTAAAGTAATATTATCCACAACGTTTAAAACTGGAATTAAATTATAAAACTGATACACAAGCCCAATTTGGCGGCGTCTAAAAATAGCTAAATTATCAGGAGATAATTTATAAATATCCGTATTATTGATAATCACGCTACCACTTGTTGGTTTATCTACCCCACCTAATAAATGTAAAAGCGTTGATTTACCAGATCCACTTGACCCAACAATCGCAACAAATTCTCCTTTCTCAATACTCAAGTTGATGTTATCTAATGCCACCACTTGATTTTCTCCTTTTCCATAAATTTTTGATAAGTTTTTTACTTCTAAAATTGGCATAGTTATTCCTCCTAATAATTTTTTATTGTATAAATGTATGATGATAAAAAGAAATATCTACTCCTAATCGTATTCCTTTTCTCTGTCTTTAGTATAAAAAATGAAAGTGACAAAAAAGTGACAAAATGTCATTTTCTAAAAAAAATTTCTACGTTTTATATTGACGAAACACGGAAAAAGTGGTAACGTTTTCTTGTTTTATAAAGTATGGAGTAATAGGAAGAATGAAAAATAAAATTTACTATGTTACATCAAAACAATGGGAATTTGTTTATAATAATATGAACAAAGATAATTTAATGTATTTTGAAATAGACGGGAAAGAGATACAAACGGTGCATGCATTTATTGATGCCATGATAGAAACATTCCGATTACCCGATGAACATCGCTATCGTTTTACAGAACCCGAACGTATCAATGGCACGAATTGGCCTGCGTTTCGTGATAGAATGACAGATTTACTATGGTTTGATGACTGGACAGCACCTATTTGTTTTGTGATAAAGAATTTCAGCCAGTTTATAGTTGAAACGAAAAGTGATAGAGAACATGCAAATGACTCTGAGTATATAAGAGATAAGGAATATATTATGTGGAATTTTGAAGAAGTTATCTTACCGTTCTGGGAAGAAGAAATTGAGCAGATTGTTGTTGGGGGAGAAAAAAGAGTGTTCAATGTGTATTGTGTAGACTAAACTTGAATAATAACCCATTAAATAACCTTTTAAGAGAAGAAAAGAGATTAGATGATGCTCCTTTTGGTATTGAAATATTTCTCCCAGATATCATTTAAAATACTGTGATGAAGTCAGAAATGTAACAAAAATAGAAGAGAATAAGTTCTTCTATTATAAGTCTAGTTCAGTATAGAAAATGAAAAGAATTTTGTAAGAAAAAGAACATAGGATAGAAAAACCAGAGACAATGAAATTGATTTATCTCTGGTTTAAAGTCCAATTTTACTATGAAATGGTTCTAAGAGAACACTAATAAGGAGAATTTAGAAGTGAAAAACAAAATTTATTATGTCACATCAAAACAATGGGGATTTGTTTATAATAATATGAACAAAGAAAATGTAATGTATTTTGAAATAGACGGCAAAGACATCCAAACGTTGCATGCATTTATTGATGCCATGATAGAAACATTCCGATTACCCGATGAACACCGCTATCGTTTTCCAGAACCCGAACGTATCAATGGTACGAATTGGCCTGCGTTTCTTGATAGAATGCGAGAGTTATCATGGTTTCATTGGACAGCACCTATTTGTTTTGTGATAAAGAATTTTAGTCAATTTATGCTAAAAGATGAAGGAAAAAAAGGGCAAACAACGGATCCTGAGCATATGACAGAGAAGGAATATATTATATTTGTTTTTGAAGAATATATTTTACCATTTTGGGAGGAAGAGGTAGAGCAGGTTGTAGTAGAAGGAAAAAAACGATCGTTCAATGTGTATTGTGTAGACTAAAAATAAATGAGAAAACATGGCAGTTTACTATTTATCTGAAAGAGAATGGGAAAATATATTCAAAAAACGTGATATTCATTTGGATAATTGTACGGTTCTTTATGGAAAAACAATCCAAACAAAACAAGCCTTTTTTGATATTATACAAAAAAGTTATCTTTTGAAAGATGCGTGTTTAAAAGATTGGCATACATTATCCTTTGGTCTGAAGGATATGATAAAAGATAGTTCCGATAGAGTTTTTTTGGTTATATTCGACTCTCAAGCCTGTTTATCGTTAGAGTCTTTAGAAGAAAAAGAAAATTTGTTAGACTGGTGTAGATGGGTGGCACCATCATATAAAAACGAAAAAGAAATGTGAGATATTTATGTCGTTGATACAACATTAACCAATGAAATGTTGTTTTTAAATGAACATGAATGGCAAAACCTATCAGAAACACTGAATAAAGAAGATTGTCTATATGTCGAAATGGACGGGGGACACTTACCAACTTATGAACAATTTTGTGATGAGATGATAAAATCATTCTATACACAAGAGAGCATAAAATGGAGTTTAGATGCTTTTGAAAATGAGTTTAGAGATAAATTTAATTTTCATATACAGGCTATTTATCTTGTGATTAAGAATTATCAAGACTCTTTAGTGAATAATCTATGTGATAAAAACATTTTAGAAGTAATTTTTAGAGATACTATTCATCAAAAATTTTTATGTTATGGTTGTACGAGGTATGAAAAAATCTTTAACATTTATTTGGTAGACTAGTTTTTTAATAATAAGGATCCAGAAATCATTTCACGATTTCTGGATCCTTGTTGTATGTCTTTTTATGACTATGGTTTTGGGATAGAGCATGTAAATAATACACCGTCAGCTGTATTTTCCGCACTGAGTTTTCCGTTATGTTGTTGGATGATTTCATAAGCTAAAGAAAGTCCAATGCCGACACTCGAAGATACAGCTTTTTTACCTCGGTAAAATCGTTCAAAGATATATGGTAAATCTTCTTTATCGATATGGCTTCCTTCGTTAAAAATGTAAATCGTTGAGAAAAAAACGGTGTCCTCAATCGAAATGCGTAATTGTTTGTACATTGGTGTATAGTCAATAGCATTTTTAATCACATTTGATACAGCTTCAGTAATGTAGAATGTGTCGGCGTATAATGTTGCACCGTCGGGGTAAGAAACGTGTAAGTCAAGATGTTTATTTGTAATTAGCACATCTAGTTGGGAAAGAATTGAGTTTATGAATTCTTTTGTGTCTATTGTTTCCTTTTTTAATTTGATGACACCGGCATCTAATCTTGTTAAAAGCAATAATGATTGAATAAGTACATTGATACGGTCTAATTGTGGTTCGAGTAATTCTAGTTGTTCGTCACTTCGTTCTTCAACGGGTAGTGCTAGTAGCGTATCTGTGACAACTAGTAATGATGTTAAAGGTGTTTTCAACTGGTGGGAAATATCCGCAATATTTTTAGACAAATAGTCCTTATGTTTTTTTGCCGTCTTAAACTGGAAATGTAGCGCTGTTGCTGTTTGATATAGTTCATTTTTCAATGCAGATAAAGTACCCTCTTTATTCGAACGAATATCGTATACTGTTTCAGAATTAACAAAATGTGAAACGTATTCTTTTAGCTGACCAATTTCTTTATAAAGACTATTTAAATATAATGTCATACAGACAAAAATAAGTGCAGATAAAATAAACCAAATGATGAATAAATATATAAAAATGGTTTCTGGTGCAAAGGACATATTTTTAGGTGCAAATAAATGGTTTTGTAAATTGCCAACTTCTTTTAAAGCGTCTTGTGATAATGGAGCACCGTTAAAATAATCTCGGAAACTGCCATTTGTCTGACTAATCGCAAATATCTCTGTGGCAATTGTTTGTAATTGCGTGCGATATAATTGTTGCCAATATATACCTAGTCCAAGAAGCAGTAACAAGATACAAGCAGATAAGACAAAATATCCATAAAGCCATTTACGTGCTTCGTGATTATGATAGACTTTCATGAATATCTCCTTTCAAACGATAACCAATTCCGCGTAATGTTTCAATCACGAGTGTATCCGATTCTATTTTTTGGCGAAGTCGTTTTAATGTAACGGTTAAAGTGTTATCGTTGACGAATGTGCCGTCATTATCCCACATATACGCTAAAATTTGTTCACGTGTTAATACTTGGTTAATGTGTTTAAAAAAGTAGAAGAAAAGTTTGTGTTCATTTTTAGAAAATTTAATTGGTTCATTTTCTCCTAGAGGTGTTACTGTTAAATGTTGTGTATCAACTTGTAAATGATGAAGTACACGTATATAGCTAGGCATTTCGAGTTGATAGCGTGAAATAATAGCTTGAATACGTGCTAGAACGATTGGTAAACGGAATGGTTTAGTAATATAGTCTTGGCTACCAAGGTGGAAACTATTGACAATAGTATCTTCCTCATCAATCGCAGATAAAAAAATAAATTTAATATGATTTGGCAGTGTTTGTGCAAAATCAATCCCATTACCGTCTGGTAGCATGATATCTAGTAAAGCTAACTGGATAGGTGTATCCGCTATAATGTGTTGAGCTTGTTTGATATTTGAAGCGATATGTGTTGTATAACCAGCTCTTTGTAAAGCAAATGAAAGCCCATTTGCAATAATTTCCTCGTCTTCTAAAATTAAAATAGAAATCATATGGTCACCTCTCTTCATTTTATTATAGCATGGAACATATTGAAATGAATAATGAAAACAGGCGAACCGATATTGAGTATCGGTTCGCCCTAGGATTATTTTACGAATTGTCGAGTTTTTTAATGTTCATGATGATGTGAAATCCATTCAATCGTGGAGTCGATCACATGATAATGCTCTAAAATATGTGAAATATCATGTCTTAATGCTTCACTAGGTTGATGTGTATGGATTTTGGCTGTAAACACATGGTGTTCATTATCCAATGTCCAAAAATGAACATCATGGATAGATTCAATACCATGTAGTGCAAGAATATCAGATTTGATTTTTTTTAGTGCTGATAAACTTGGTGTACGGTGCATAATGATGCGATAACTTGTAATAATATTGCTGATAACATTTCTTAATACAATTAAACCAATAACAATGGATAGAATAGAATCTAAAATATACCAATTTGTAAAGAAAATGACAATACTTGTGATAAAAACAGCTACCCAACCTAATAAATCTTCTAATAAATGTGCAAAGACACTTCTATCTAAAATATTTTTAGCACCATTTAATTTCATAGCAGCAATAAAGTTTGCGGCTATACCAAAAATAGACATTAAGAAAATACCACCGGAATTCACAAATTCAGGTTTGAATAGTTTTTGAAAAGCTTCTGTAAAAATAAAAATTGTCCCAGATAATAAAACAACACTATTGATAATAGCACCAACTAAAGATAAGCGTTTATAACCATAAGAATATTTTTGATTGGCAGGTCTTTTGCTTGTCTTTTCTAAAATAAGTGAAAAAACAAGAATAAGTGCATCCCCTAAATCATGAACAGCATCAGATAAAATAGCAGTACTATTAAATAATGCGCCACCGATAAATTCTAAAATAGAAAAGACGAGATTTAATAATGTGGCAACACGTAAATTACTTGCACTGACATGACTATAATCGTGATGATGATGCCCATGTCCGTGTCCATGAGAGTGATTGTGATGGTTATGGTTGTGATGATGTGACATAAAAAGACCTCCGTAATAGTTGAGTGTATGTTCAAATGATACATATAGTATACTTGAGCAACCGTTCAACTGTCAAGAGGTATTTCGTTAAATCGCATTGAATACGATTATTATAACATAAAAAATCATTTTTTATATATTTTATTTAAACTATAGCAAAAAAGAAGAAAGCAAACAGGAAATCGCTTGCTTTTTCTAAGGATAGGAGTACAATTAACATTAAAATAGCGTGACAAAATAAATAAAGAAAGATGTGATGATATGTTAAAAGGATTATTACTATTGCTAGTTGCTCTTTTATCAGGCTGTGCGTCTCAAACTCAACAAACGATAAAGCCTCTTGCAGAGGGATTTCAATTAACTGGAAAATATAAGGCAGAAGAAAATAGTAGTATTCAATATATTTGGTTTGAAAATAATAAGATGATATTATCCGTATATCCACTTGATGATAGTCATCACAAAAATTCTAAAAATTTAGAAAAATTAAATCAATTTTCAACGATAGTAAATCAATTTTCTGAAGGGACTACTGAACAAAACAAAAATCAAAAAATAGATGAGCCAAGTAAACCTACATTTATAAAATATAATAAAGACGTCCCCGGTTATGATGCTAAATATGGTTCATTATACTATGTTTTTTATCATCCAATCGTGAAGAAAACTGTTGGACAAGGAAATGACTGGCAAGTACAATTTGAGTCTAAATATGGGATGATTGATTGCTTTATTTTTGATGTAACTGATACAAAAACTTTTAAAGATGATACAGGTGTGACTTATCATAAAGAATGAGAACTTAAAAGTATCTAATCCAAACATTAAATATAAAGAGAATGTATTATAAAAAGTAGGGAACTAACGTGGTAACGTGTTAGTTCCCTACTTTTTAATAGTTGGATTAATTTATTCGATATGATGTTCACAATGTTCTTGAATATGATTTAAAGAGACTTCTAATATATCATTGATATGATGGTCATCTAAAGAATATAAGACGAATTTCCCTTGTTTTAAGGATTTTACAAGTTTGGCATCTTTTAATGTTTTTAATTGATGTGAAATAGCAGATATAGACATATCCAATGTTGTTGCTAAGTCGTTTACGAACATTTCTTGTTCTTTCAATGTGTATAAAATACGTAATCGAGTTGGATCGCCCATTATTTTAAAGAGTCTAGAAAGTTTAATTAAATCAGTATTGTCCATTATGATAGACCTCCTTGTTAAAAGAAGCGTTAAATCAATCGTGATATTGATTTAACGCATATTTTATAAGCAAATTAATACCGGCATAATAATTGGTCTGCGTTCGGTTTGGTCGTATAAATAAGGTTGTAATGTATCAATGAATAGTTCGCGTAATTGTTTTTCGTTTAAAGGTTCATTGCTATCTAATACGTCATAAATGGCTTGACGTAAAATAGATTGAGCATCGCTAATCAACTCGCTAGATTCTCTCATGTAGACAAAGCCACGTGATAAAATTTCAGGTCCTGCTAATAAGAAACGTTCTTTTGTATCAATGGTTGCGACAACAATGACTAATCCTTCTTCTGATAAAGTACGTCTATCACGAATAACGACATTCCCAATATCTCCAATACCATTTCCGTCAACATAAATGTCATTGGCAATAAAACGACCTGCACGTCTTGCAGAGTTTGCTGTAACAGCAAGCATTTCACCATTTTCTAAAATAAAGCTATTTTCAAGTGGAACGCCTACTTGTGCAGCTGTTTCTGCGTGTAGTTTTTGCATTCTAAATTCACCATGTACGGGCATAAAGTATTTTGGTTTTAACAAACGTAACATTAACATTTGTTCTTGTTTACTACCATGTCCAGATGTATGAATATTGTTTAGTTTTCCATGAATAACATTTGCCCCAGCAGCATACAATAAGTTAATGACTTTATTGACACTTGTTGTATTTCCTGGAATAGGCGAACTTGAGAAAATAACCGTATCCTTTGGTTGAATGGAAATTTGTCGATGTGTACCATTGGCAATACGACTTAAAGCAGCCATTGGCTCTCCTTGGGAACCTGTACACAAAATAATCACTTCATCCGACGGATATAAAGAAATATCTCGTCCGTCAATAAAGGTTTCTTTAGGTGCTTTAATGTAGCCTAATTCACGACCCGTGGCAAAAGCTGCTTCCATACTTCTACCGAATACAGCAATTTTTCTACCTGTTTCAATGGCAACTTCTACAACTTGTTGCAAACGTGAAATATTTGATGCGAATGTCGCAAAAATAATACGCCCGTCTATTTTTTTGATAATGTCATGAATGGCATTTCCAACTTCTTTTTCAGATTTTGTAAATCCTGAAATTTCAGAGTTAGTACTATCTCCTAACATTAACAAGACACCTTCGTCACCAATACGTGCCATTTTGTGTAAATCAGCAGGTTCACCAACTGGTGTGAAGTCAAATTTAAAGTCACCTGTTGAAACAATGTTTCCTGATGGTGTTTTAATAATGACACCAAAGGCTTCTGGAATACTATGTGTTGTCAAATAGAAACTAACAGATGTTTTTCTGAATTTAATAACTGAATTAGCATTTACTTCATTTAAAATAGCACTTCTTAGTAAACCATGTTCATCTAATTTATTGCGAATTAAAGCTAGAGCAAGTGGACCTGCGTAAATTGGAATATTTAATTCTTTTAATAAAAATGGGATACTACCAATATGGTCTTCGTGACCGTGTGTAATCACAAGAGCTTTTACTTTATGTTTATTTTGAATTAAATAACTATAATCTGGAATGACATAATCAATACCTAATAGATGTTCTTCTGGGAATTTCACACCACAGTCGATGACAATGATTTCATCTTGAAATTGGACACCATACATATTTTTTCCAATTTCTCCAAGCCCTCCAAGAGCGAAAACACCTGTTTCGTTATTTTGCAAATTGATTTTCATTTCTAGCACCACTCACTAGAAATCAACTAAAGCAAAATCGGGGCTTTTTTGCTCGTATTCTAAGTGTTTTTCATCTAATTCTTGTACAAATTCAATATTGTATGGTGTATTTTCTTCAACACGTTTACGTGCGTCTACTTTTGAAGTTGCGTCAATGTATAATGATTTTGTATGTTCACGACGAGGTGCTTCTGCTTTTGTTTCTTGATAAGTTACTTTAAAAATCATAATAATCTCCTTAAATATTTATATATTTTATGTTATTGAATACAAACGTATCACTTCACATTATAGCATAAAAATGCTTTAAAGTATATTGTTTTAGGGTTGTGTTAAAACAGCTCCTATAAAGAAAAACATCACTCATGAAATAAGAGTGATGTTTTTCGTTTATGGCAATACATCATAGGCTAATTGATGAATAATGTCTTTATGTTGAGGATAAATCGCAAGTAATTGTTTTTGTGTAAATAATTCAAAATCGTCATAATCAAAAGCTGGTGTGACACAGCATCCAACAATAGCAAAGTCGTCATCATTGTTACTTTCTACTGTTGAACCAAAAATAACACCGCGAGGTACGGTAAATTGTAAAATATCATGTTCACCTAATCCAAGAGAAACAGTTTTATATTCTCCATTTGGGAAAATCATGTGTACAGTCAATGGGTGACCTGCATGATAATACCATGTTTCATCAGATTTTAAACGATGAAAATGAGAGGGATTGTTCGTTTTTAATAAAAATAGGATAGACGTTGCAACAGCTCGTGTCGTTGTTTTCAAAGAAATATTTATATCACTATGATATGTTTTTTTGAAATAACCTCCTTCAGAATGAGGTTCTAAGTTTAATTTTTTAACCCAATCATGTGCATTCATAAGACGCCTCCACGTTTTTTCTATAGTTTAACAAAATTATTCTTATTTGTTAAGTTTATTATCTTATTTGAAATCATTCTAAATAAGAGTTGACTTTTAATAGAACATACGGTAAAATTATCTTATCAATAATAATTCTAAATAAGAATTGTTTATATAAAAGGAGAGTATCAAATGTCAAAAGAAACAGTATTAAATGAATTAGTTGGGAACTTAGGTGTATTATACATTAAACTACATCAACACCATTTTTATGTAAAAGGAGAAGCGTTCTTCCGTTTACACCAAAAATTTGAAGATTACTACAATGAAGTTCACGAACAATTAGATGAAGTAGCAGAACGTCTTTTAATGATTAAAGGTAAACCAGTATCAACATTAGCTGAATTTTTAGAAGTATCTTCTATCAAAGAAGCACCATATACAAAAGAAAAATCTCAAATTGAAATGGTTAAAGAGGTTGTAGAAGACTTTAAAGTTATCGTTTCACTATTAGAAAAAGGTATTGATGCAACAGAAGGCGACCACGTAAGCCAAGATATGTTAATTGGTATTAAAGGATTTTATGATAAAGAGTTGTGGATGTTAGAAGCAACTTTAGGTTAAACAAACTTGAAATAAAGACACTCGAACATGACAAAAATGTTCGAGTGTCTTTATTTTAATATTTGGGATACGTTCGTATTAAAAGTACTGACTAAAAAGGATTATATAAAAGAGAAAAACAGACGTTTATTTTCCTCTTTCGTTTTATAGAGTGCATCCTTTTAGTTTATCTATGCTTTTTGATAAGTGTAAGCATTTTTTGTTGAGGTGTTGGCATAGGGTACTTATGAAACTCACTTGGATGTACCCATATACCTTTTATATTGGCAGGTAGGCCAACTACTTTCACGACATCAATATGCCATTTTAAATGACTAAATAAATGTGTGACAGTTCCAATTTTTTCAAATACTTCATGAGTTCCTTTTTTAGTTGGTTGTTTAACAGGTATAGTATAAGGTTCTTCATTTTCAAAAATATTTAAAGCTGTTTGCTCATACACTTTATTTTCAACCATAGGGAATAGCCACATATTTGCCAATAATCCATTTTCTTCGCGTTGCTGCAAATAAAATTGTCCTTTGTCATTTTCGATAACATAGGCTGTATAATAAACATTTGTTGCTTTAGCTTTTTTTGATTTAATGGGGTAAATGTGCATCGTTCCATTTTGATATGCCGCATTAAATTTTTTAATTGGGCTAATCTCTGGTTTAGGATTGGAAGCAGAACAAATATCGGTTCCTAAATCCATAAGAGCTTGGTTAAAATCACCCGGTCTATTTGGGTCGATGAGTTCTTTCATTAAGGCTTCGATAACAGTACGTGTTTTTGGTTGAGCAATATCTAAATTGATTTCAAATAAGCGAGCCATAACACGCATCACATTTCCGTCGACAGCAGGTTCGGGAAGATTGAATGCAATACTTGCAATCGCACCTGCTGTATAAGGGCCAATACCTTTTAGTGCCAAAATATCTTTTAATGTTTGAGGCATTTTTCCATTGTGTAATGCAACCATTTGTTGAGCAGCTTTTTGCATATTGCGAACACGTGAATAATACCCTAATCCTTCCCATGCTTTTAATAAAACAGATTCCGGAGCATTCGCCAAATCTGTAATGGTAGGGAATAGTGTCATGAAACGTGTGTAATAAGGAATAACAGTCACAACTTGTGTTTGTTGGAGCATGATTTCAGACACCCAAATGGCATACGGATCTTTTGTGCGACGCCAAGGTAAATCACGCTTATTCTCATCGTACCATTTTAATAAAGTTTGTCTAAAATCTTCGATTTTTTCCTTTTTCCATAAAATAATACCATTATCTTTCAATAAATCTGTCATCTTCGTTCTCCATTTTATCATTGATATATGCTCTAATATCATCGTATGAAAAACCTTTTTGATAAAGAGCATTTGATAATTTTTGTTTTAATATATACCCATTGTATGATTTTGCATATCGCTTGTACAAAGTATTTGCATGCTCGTAGAGTGCCTCTAATTCATCTTCTTTTGAAACAGCAATATCGACATGTGAAACAGCTTCTTTGGCTACGGCATATGTGTAGCCTTTTTGTACAAGATGTTGCGTTGCTTTTTCTAACAATGCTTTTTTTGACATTTTCTTTTGTTTTTGTATATATTTGGACGCAACAGAAATGGCTGTATCTAATTCATCAGGTGAGTAGTATTGTTCTATACCCTCATCAATAAGTTGTGTATCAATACCCTTTTTTTGTAAAGTTTGGATAATGGCATGCTTCCCTTTTTTAGTTGTCGCTAATGTATTTTGAATAAAGGCTTTTACATAAAAAGTATCATTGATATATTTTTCTTTTTTCAACTGGTTAATGGCATTCTCAATAAGTGGTATATGAACATCCTCTAAAGACAGTAATTTATCATACACCTCTTTTTCTGTTCTTAAGCCATAAGATAAATACTGAATGCCTTTTAAATAAACACGTTGATAGTCATTATGAGATAAAATCTCATGTTCAAGGTCATCGGTTAGTACCATACCTTTGTGTAGACGAAATTTAATGAGAGTATCTTTTGAAACACCAAATTTAAATGTGTCATTCACAAAAATATTATAACGATTTTTTTTCTTTTTTTGGACTTCAATCGCAGTAATTGTATTCATGATGTACCTCTTTTCTTATTCATAATGAAAGTATACATGAAGAAGAACATATAAGGCTAGTTTGATTAAAATTTGATGATAAAAAAATATTGACTTCTATTGATGAAATCCATACAATAAAAAGTAAATCAAGTTGGAGGTAAAAGTATGACAAATCAAGTAAATATTGATTGGAAAAATTTAGGATTTTCTTATATGAAAACACCTTATCGCTATATTTCGTATTGGAAAGACGGTCAATGGGACAATGGGGCGTTGACAGAAGATAATAAAATTTATATTTCTGAGGGGTCAACAGCATTACATTATGGGCAACAAGCTTTTGAAGGCTTAAAGGCCTATCGCTGTAAAGATGGTAGCATCAATTTATTTAGACCAGATCAAAATGCACATCGTCTAAATAAAAGTTGTCAACGTTTGTTAATGCCAGAAGTACCTATGGATAAATTTATTGATGCCGTGAAACAAGTTGTCAAAGCAAATGAAGAGTATATACCACCCTATGGAACTGGAGGAAGTTTATATATACGTCCGTATATTATTGGTGTAGGAGATAATATTGGTGTTGCTCCAGCACCAGAGTATATTTTTTCAGTGTTTGTTATGCCGGTAGGAGCTTATTTTAAAGGTGGTTTAACACCAACAAGATTTATGGTGACAGAATACGACAGAGCCGCTCCGAATGGGACAGGAGCAGCAAAAGTTGGTGGTAACTATGCGGGTAGTTTGATTGTATCTAAAAAAGCAAAATCGCAAGGATTTAGTGATGCAGTTTATTTAGATCCTGCTACACATACAAAAATAGAAGAAATAGGAGCAGCGAATTTCTTTGGTATTACAAAAGACGGTAAAAAGTTTGTTACACCTAAATCTCCATCTATTTTACCAAGTATTACGAAATACTCTTTATTATATTTAGCAGAGCATCGTCTAGGGTTAGAAGTAGAAGAGGGCGATGTTTATATTGATAGATTGTCAGATTATAGTGAAGCGGGAGCATGTGGAACAGCAGCTGTTATTTCACCAATTGGTGCGATTGAGTACAGAGATAAAATTCATGTGTTTTACTCAGAAACCGAAGTGGGTCCAGTAACACGCCGCCTATATGACGAATTAGTTGGTATTCAATATGGTGATATTGATGCACCGGATGGTTGGATTGAAAAAGTATAAAAATTTGCGATAAATATAAATAAAGTGGTGAACTGACGTCTAAAAAGTCAGTTCACCATTTTTAATGATTATATTGTGTCCCATTCATCTCTTAACACGCCGTATTTAACGGAATCATAATAAACACCTTGCCAATAGCGTACTTTACGAATACATGCTTCTTGTAATAGACCTAGTTTTTCACTAGCTCTCATCATACGTTTATTACCACTCCATGTTGTTAAGCCGATATGTTCAATTTCTGGGAAATCTTTAAATGTTTTAGGTATCCACAAACGTAAGGCTTCTGTTCCGTATCCACCATTCCAATAGTTTTCATCGTAAATCACAATCCCGATTTCAAGCCACCGTGTTTTCTGATATTCCCAGTGTCTAAACAAGGCACCAATTAAAGTATCGTCAACATAGATACCCCAACAGTAATCAGTATTTTTGTAAAATGATAATTCTTTTTGAAATGTTTCAAATGTATACACTTCATAATCTTCAAAGTAAGGTCCATTCCATTTTGTCCATTCCATATCGGCTTTTGAAAAGCCGATTTTCCACAAGTGATAGACATCTTTTTCTTCAATCGGTTTTATTTCTAGCATCTTATCCCTTCTTTATATCTATTTTTTTCTTTATTTTATATCATCTTTTTGCCAAAAGCAAAGCAATCCGTTAAAATAAGAGGTAAGATTGAAAAAATGGAGGTACTATGATTACATTAGCAATAGAAGCATCAAATAAAACATTATCCATTGCTTTACAAAAAGATAAAGAAATAGTGGCATTTGAACATATTCATCCAACTTTACAGCATAGTATTGTGTTGGCTTCAACAGTTGATACATTGTGCAAACAAGCCCAGTTAATACCTCAACAGATTTCAAAAATTATCGTTTCCAATGGTCCTGGTTCTTATACGGGATTGAGAATAGGAGTAACGTATGCAAAAACACTAGCATATACATTGAAGATACCGCTGATTGCTCTACCAAGTTTAGATTTATTGGCGAACATGTATGTAGCACAAGAGGATGAGTGGATTGTGCCGTTTTTTGATGCACGTCGTCATCATGTTTATGCCGGTATTTATGATAAAAATGGACAAGTCATTTTAGAAAATTGTCATATATCCTTTGACTCTTTACTGGAATTTTTAAAACAGTGCAGCAAACAAATTGTCTTTATTAGCCCAGATATAGAAAGTTATCAAGAGGACATTATAACATTAGAAAATGCACGGTCTGTAATAGCTTATCCAGATGCTAGAGTACTTGCTAGAATAGCGGATAATGCCGATACAGTAGACCCACACTTGTTGACACCTCTTTACTTGAAAAAAGCAGAAGCAGAGGAAAAATGGTTAGTTGAACATCAAGAAGTTCATCATCTTGTGGAAAGAGTGAAGTACTAATGATACGACAAGCTAATATCGAGGATGCTCTCTTTTTGTATCAAATGGCCCAAGAAACAGGACTATCTTGGTCACAAAAAGATTTTGAAGATGATTTACAATTAAATCGCACCATTTATTTTGTGTCTAAAGAGGGTTTTATTGGTTGCCAATATATTTTAAACGAGGCAGAAATTACCAATATTGCTGTGTCAACAAAATACCAAGGAAAAGGGCATGCAAAAGCTTTATGGCAAATGATGCATAGCTTTTTTAGTGAAAAACATATTGATACGTGCTTTCTGGAAGTGCGTGAAAGTAATGAGAGTGCAAGACGTTTTTATGAAAAAATAGGATTTCGTTTGATGTCGACTAGGAAAAAGTATTATAAAAATCCAGTTGAACATGCGATGATTTATAGGTGGAAAAAAGATGAATGATGTGTTAATTTTAGCGATTGAGTCAAGTTGCGATGAAACAAGTGCAGCTGTGATTAAAAATGGGTGTGAGCAATTATCCAATGTGGTCGCTTCACAAGTAAAAAGTCACATGCGATTTGGAGGTGTCGTTCCAGAAATTGCCAGTCGACATCATGTTGAGCAAATCACACAAGTGATTGATGAAGCACTTGTTGATGCCAATGTCACAATGCATGATATTGATGCAGTGGCTGTTACTGAGGGACCAGGGTTAGTAGGTGCATTGTTAATTGGTATAACAGCTGCTAAAGCACTAGCCTTTGCACACAACAAACCGCTGATTCCTGTTAATCACATGGCGGGACATATTTATGCAAGCCAATTACAAGAACCGTTACAATTTCCGTTAATGGCATTGCTTGTCAGTGGTGGGCATACGGAGTTGGTATATATGCCAGAAGATAATGTATTTAACATTATTGGTGAAACAAGAGATGACGCTGTTGGAGAGGCATACGATAAAGTTGGACGTATTTTGAATTTGTCTTATCCAGGTGGTAAAGCGATTGATGAATTAGCACATAAAGGACAAGACACGATGAACTTACCACGTGCGATGATAAAAGAGGACAACTTTGATTTTAGTTTCAGCGGACTAAAAAGTGCGGTTATCAATGCTGTGCACAATGCCAAGCAAAAAGGTGACACGATAGAGCCAGAAAATTTAGCAGCGAGTTTTCAAGCAAGTGTTATTGACACACTGGTTCATAAAACTGTGAAAGCTATTCAGACGTATCCGGTAAAACAATTTGTTTTAGCTGGAGGTGTGGCTGCCAATAAAGGATTACGACATACCTTACAAAAAACACTTAACGAACAGTTTCCAAATGTCACACTGACGATTCCTCCATTTCAATTATGTGGGGATAATGCCGCCATGATTGGTGCAGCAGCTTATAGTGTATATCAAAGAGGACATTTTGCTCAGCTAGATTTAAATGCTAGTCCGGGATTAAGCTTAGGAGAAGATGAATAAATCATGTTGGTGACCTTGGTCATCAATATGATTTATTATAAAATCAGAAAAAATATAATAAAACTACTATAAGTCAGAATAGTTGATAATTCAGTTGTTTGTATATAGTAAGCGTTTTATAAAAAATACAAGTAGATTGTTAAAGGTATTAGTAAAATGTGCTGTTGCTTTTCATTTTAGTCAATTATTGGATATTCATTATATGCAAAATACCACATATAGTATGGGAATGACTAGCATAGTGGATACTCTACTAGATATTTATGAGAATACACATCATGATGACCATTTATAGTCAGCTTATGATAACATAAAAGAAATTGAAGATTACATTTTGTTATTAGAGGGTAATGATGCTATCCCATTCCTATTGTTTGATAGTGTCGGTTTTAATGTTGTTGAAGGATTTCGTGTCATCATTATGAAAATGGGAGATAGTAACAATGAAATCAAGTTTTACAGCCTTCTACAAAAATATAAAACAAATAAATTGGAGAGAAAATATGAAATTTATCGTTAAAGAAATAAAAGATAAGGAAGAAAAGGAAAAAATTTCTAAGGAAGTTCTTTATGATCTCCCAGAATGGTTTGGTATGCCAGAAAGCACAGAAGAATATATCACTGACTCACAAGACAAACCTTTCTTGGCTTCTTTTTATCAAGATGAGATTGTAGGATTTATAGTTTTAAATACTACAAGCCCAGACTGTGCAGACATATTTGTAATGGGAATAAAAAAGAAATTTCACCGACAAGGTGCAGCAACACAATTAAATGAAGCGTATGAAAAATTAGCTAAGAAATTGGGATACATATATTCTCAAGTGAAAACAGTTCAATCTGGCCACTATAAAGAATATGATATTACGAATAGTTTCTATACTTCGGTAGGTTATAAGGAGTTAGAAGTATTTCCAACTTTATGGGATGAATGGAACCCTTGCCAAATTTACATTAAATATTTAGGAGATTAAACATATAATGATAAGTCTACAGACGTCACTTGAATATAGTTTCTGTAAGTATTGATTTGACTATATGATTTTACAGGTGATTTTCATGCTATAATTATGTTAGTGGTGAAAAGTCTAATAAAATCAAAGGCTTTAGTACTTCTACAAAATATTAAAACTCAAGAAAGTAATAATCTATGTGTTGTTTAGAGCCATATAATATTACATGGTTCTAAGCAATACATGGGAACTAGAAAAGGGAAATTACTTTGACAAAAATAAAAAAAGAAACTATTAAAGCTAAAGGTTTGGTAATAGAAGTTTATACAGAAGATTTTAAGAATGATTATATTTCTTTAACAGATATTGCAAGATATAAAAACAAGGAAAAACCTAATGTTGTTGTGGCAAATTGGATGAGAAATTTTAATACGATTGAATATTTAGGAATTTAGGAAAAGTTAAACAATCCAGAATTTAACCGCCTCGAATTCGAGGGAGTTTTAAAAGAAGTTGGAAGTAACTCGTTTACATTATCACCACAGAAATGGGCAATAACTACTAATGCTAGGGGAACTGACATTTAGAGTCTGTCAGTTCCCCATGTTTTTTATATAAAATTTATTTAGTAATATACTTACTCGGCGAATACGGTGTAATATCCATTGGAAGTTCTTTTTCTTGAATAAGTTCAGATAACAAATATCCAATGTATGCACCCGATGTTAAACCAGATGCACCTAGTCCGCTTGCGGTATATATATTTTCTAAGTAAGGAACACTACCAAAAAATGGCGTGTAGTCGCTCGTGTAGGCACGTGTACCTACACGAATGTCCTCCATATCGCATCTATCTAATTCTGGTAACCAATGACTTGCTTCTGCTTTCATTTGTTCTAAAACGGTTAAATCAGGTGTTAAATCAAAGCCCATATCATTTTCATGGGTAGCACCGATAACCCATTTACCATTTTTAAATGGTAATAAATCAATTTCGCTTTGAGGCATTAAAACAGGATAGTTATCTGTTTGTTGATTGGATAGACAAGCACTAAATAATTGTCCTTTTTGTGCACGTACGTCTACTTTTAGTCCAAAAGGTGCTAAGCATTCTGGCAACCATGCACCCACCGCTAATACAATCGCATCAAATTCTAGGGATGTGATATCTACTTTAGTGTTCACAAAATGAAAATCAAATTGAGAAGAGGCTTGATGTAAGGTGTCAATAAAGTCTTTTCCATCAATCAACGCTCCACCAGATGCGAATAATGCAGGACCAGGGGGAGTGAGTTCAGGCATCAAAGTTGTTAAATCATCGACACTCATCCGTTTTAAATCACCTATTAATGTATCTATTTCCCGTCTTTGATGTGCTAAATTCGTGATTTTATCTAATAATTTATCCGATTTTTTAAAGACGAGTGTTCCATTTTGTTGATAAAAATCAGTGTTATATCCAAGACTTTGTAAATCGCTTAATAATGTTTGATAGAAACTTGCACCGTTGGCTGTTAAACGATACCAGACTTTATTTCGTCTTTGAGATAACCAAGGGCTAATAATACCTGCTGCCGCTTTTGTTGCTTGTCCTGTCCCGTCGTCAAATAAGGTTATGTTGTGACCTGCTTTGGCAAGATAAAAGGCACATGTTGAACCAACAATACCTCCACCAATTACAGCAATACGTTTTTTCATAATATTCTCCTTAAAAGTGCTTATGTAGAGGTTGAGTGAGTGATGTATTTAGAAGTACCATTAACTTTAGTCGTGCTTTTTGACCACTTAAACCTGTTGTAAAAATAACGCCAGCTTCTTTTAATTGTCTACCTCCACCTACGTAGTCGTACACATCTTGTGTGACACCATTAAAAGCACGAGAAACAAGTACAACAGGGATATCTTGTTCAATAATATGCTTTAATCCAGATAATGTTTTCGGAGGTAAGTTCCCTGCACCAAGTGCTTCAATGACAAGTCCGTCTGTGTTTTCTTTTGTAAGCATATTTAAGAAAAAGCTATCCATGCCTGCATGAGCTTTTATTAAATGAATATTTTGTTTATGTAATTCTTTAATAGGAAATGTTTCATATTCTGTTAGCGTTTGGAAATACAATACACGGTTTTTAGAAATTAAACCAATAGGGCCAAAGGTAGGTGTTTGGAATGTCGCTAAATTTGTTGTGTGTGTTTTTGTGACATATTTTGCTGTATGAATTTCATCGTTCATCACAACAAGAACACCTTTTCCAATACTTTCATCACATAGTCCTACTAAAATAGCATTTTGCAAATTGATTAAACCATCAGAACCGAGTTCATTACTAGAACGCATAGCACCGGTGACAACAATAGGAATATCTTTTGGTAATGTTAAATCTAAAAAATATGCGGTTTCTTCTAAAGTGTCTGTACCATGTGTGATAACGACAGCGTTGATTCCCTCTTGAATGGCTCTTTCAATACGTTCTTTCAAAGCAAACATTTCCACTTGTGTGATATGAGGTGACGGTAAATGAAAAAAATCTTCTTGAGTAATTTGTGCTGGATAATATAAAGTTTCTGTATGTTTTAATAAAGGATTTGATTCCGTTGGTGCTACACGTCCAGTTGTTTGATCTTCGCTCATAGAAATAGTGCCGCCAGTATGTAAAATTAGCAAATGCTTCATATAAATAACCTCCAAAATCATAACTACGTCTATTATACATGAAATTTAATATTTTGGTAAAAAATAATATGTCAAGCAAACTTTACTTTATTTGTAAAGTTTGCTTGACATAAAATGTAAAGTATACTATACTTTCAGTATAAGAAATAATACATTTTATATGGTGCACAGAATATGAAAGGTAGATGCTTATGAAAATAGATAATCGTATTAAAGAATTACGAAAAGAAAAGCGATTATCGCAAGAAATGCTTGCAGATATGGTCGATGTGACCAGACAAACCATTATTTCGTTAGAACAAGGAAAATATATCGCTTCATTACCATTAGCGTATCAAATTGCTAAAATATTTCATTTAACGATTGAAGATGTTTTTATATTTCAGGAGGATGAAAATGTATAAATTAAAAGAATTTTTTAGGAATTATAAAAAATTAGATAGACAGTATAGACAAGGTATTGTAGCTATGATTAGTTCTCTTGTTTTTGTTTTTATCCTCTATTTAGGGTATAAAAAAGATTCGGGATTTTTGTTGGGTATATTATGTGGTGAAATACTTACACTTATTTTATATTTTATTTATTTGTACATACAAACAAAAGGTTTTAAGAAATTTGCTAAATTAAATGATGAACGATTATTGTTCATCAGTGATAAATCTAGGTTAATTGCCTCAAAAATCACTTTTTCCATACTCATAACTATAACAGGATTTTGTGGTGGTTTTTTGGTTGCTGATTATGAAAAATATGGTGGAATCAATCAACAACCAGAAAAACTTGTTTTATGGACCGTATTAATAATGGGTGCTACAATAATAGTATTATTTTTTATTGTGATGAATGTGGTATATGCTATTTTAAAAAGAAAAATGTAGGAAGGTGTTTTTATGTTAGAAGTGCAACATTTACAAAAATCATTTGGTGAATTGAAAGCCGTTGATGATGTTTCATTTAAAGTAAATAATGGGAAAATTTTAGGACTGATTGGAAAAAATGGTGCTGGAAAATCGACTATTTTTAGATTGATTTTAGATTTTATTACAGCCGATAGAGGTACTGTTTTATGGAATAATCACCCATTTACAAAAGAGGATAGTAATGATATTGGTTATTTACCAGAAGAACGAGGTTTGTCTATCAAGCTTACGATTGAAGAGCAGCTACTATATTTTGCTGAATTACGTGGTAAAACAAAAAAAGAAATTTCTCCTAAAATTAATGAATGGCTAAAATTATTTGATGTCAAAGGAAAAAGAAAAGATAAAATTAAAACATTATCCAAAGGAAATCAACAAAAAGTGCAAGTCATTGCCACATTGATACACGAACCTAAATTGATTATTTTAGACGAGCCATTTTCAGGCCTAGATCCTCTCAATGCAGAGCTATTAAAAAAAGGCATTTTATCCTTACGTGATAGAGGAGCATGTGTCATTTTTTCAAGTCATAATATGGAAAACGTTTCTGAATTATGTGATGAATTATTAATGATTGATAAAGGGCAAGTTGTGTTACAAGGTAGTGTACAAGAAATTCGTGAATCTTTTGGTCGTACACATGTCTTTTTAGAATCTAAGCATACTCCTGAAGAATTATTGCAAGTTCCCGGTGTGAAATCTGTCGTAAAGGCTAAACATAATGGATTAAACATTACTTTAGAAAATGAAGAAGCAGGGAAAATTTTATATGAGTATGTAACAAAAGATGGCTATATTCAAACGTTTAGTCAACAGCCATTAACATTAGAAGAAATTTTTAAATTGAAAGCAGGCGAACATCATGAGTAAATTTAAAACTATTTTAAAAGAATGTTATCGAAGAAATATTAAATCTGGTGCTTTTATAGCCATGGTTGTGTTACCTATTATTTTCTTTGTCATTATACAGTTTGTTGGTGGATACATTGGCAATCAACAAAAAGAAGCAGCCTATCGTCCAGTGGGCATTTTGACACAAGATACCAACTTATTAAATCGTATTAAAGCATTGAATACAGAGCTATCATTAGTTGACACAAAAGATGAGGCTGATGCACTTGCAAAATTAGAATCAAACGATATTTTTGCTTATGTAACGATTGAAGAAAAAGCAGGAAAAATTCATGCACAATTATATCGTAAAGCATCTAGTGATAAAGTCGACACAACAAAATTATCACAAGTTTTAACGGGAATTGAATTGCAAAATGTTATGGCAGAGCATCGTGTGGATGCACAAGTTGCTCAAACATTATTACAAACACATGTAAGTATTTCAAGTAATCGTTTAGATGAAGAGTCATTAAAAGAAGGTATTGTTAAAATACAAGATGAGGGAGATCAAAAAGAATCTCTACGCCAAATCATTGCATACGGTGCTATTTTCTTCTTATACATCATGCTATCTATGTACATGAGTATAATTGGACAAGAAATTGCAAGTGAAAAAGGAACGCGCATGATGGAAATTATTTTATCAAGTACCGATGCAAAAACACATTTCTTAGGTAAACTATGTGGTATTTCATTAGTGGTCGTTACACAAATTGGTATTTATGCTATATTAGGAGTGGTAGCGTGGTTTGTTTTTGACGGAGCAACATTATTGAATACATTATTAGGTGGTATCAATCTTTGGGAAGTCGCTGGAGATATGCTTGTTTATACGGGTATCTTTGCTTTACTTGGCACGATTTTATTTACCGTTATTTCAGGTGTGTGTGGTTCAATGGTTTCTAAAGTTGAAGATGTTCAAAAAGTGATGTTACCTCTTGTTTTATTCTTAGTTGTCGGATTTTATATTGGAATGTTCGGTATGATAATGCCAAATAATATTGTCGTTCGTGTAGCATCGTTTATTCCAATTTTATCACCATTTATTGTTCCATTTAGAGTAGCATCAAGTTCTATTCAAGTTGTTGAGCTATTTAGTATTATGGGATTAACGATAGCTTTTACCATTTTAGTATTATATTTAGGTATGGAAATGTATAAGGCAAATGTTTTAATTTACTCAGATAAAGGACCTTTGCAAGTGATTAAACAAGGATTTACTTTAATGAAAAGTGAACGTAAAAGAAACAATAAAAATAGTTAGAAAAACGGCTCTTCGTCATATCAAAAGACGAAGAGCCATTTTTGTTAGTCATAAAAAATTTGATGCCAAATTTTTTATGTTTTGAAAAGTAAGCATGGGGTATGCTTTAAAAAAATTATTTTGATTTTAATAAATCACGAATTTCTGTTAATAATTCTTCAGATGTAGGTGCAGCAGGTGTTTCTTCTGTTACTTCTGCTTCGGCTTTTTTTCTTAAAGAGCTTGCTGTTTCAATTGCTTTTAAGGTGAAGAATAAAACAGTACCGATTAAAACAAAGTTAATAACAGCGTTAATAAAGTTACCTACTCTGATTGTTCCTAACATAATGCTTTCAAAACTTGGTTGACCAAAAATCATTGCAATGATTGGTGTGAAAATATCTTCAACTAAAGATTTTACAATTGCTCCAAATGCACCACCGATAATCACAGCAACAGCTAAGTCTACGATGTTACCACGTAATAAAAATGATTTCAATTCTTTTAAAGTATCTTTTAACATAATCCTTGTCCTTTCTATTTATTATAATTATGAATTACAAGAAACCATATTATCGAAAATAGGGCAGAAATGCAATAGAAAAAGGACTAAAATTTTAAATTTAATTTTTTTTTAATCTGATAAATCAAAAAATAAAAATAAGCTGACTTAAAAATTAATATTTGTTTTAAATAGTGGATTTAGTGATACTCAAAAAGGCTTGACATCAAACTATTGAAGTTGATGTCAAGCCTCTTTACTATTTATCCAGCTTTTGTATTTGTACTGATATAAATGATTGGTGTTATATATTTTTTACTTTTAAGTCAGCTTTGAAATAATGGTATAAAACCTTACTTAATCAGTGGGATAATAGAGTCAAATAATTCTTTATTTTCTTCTAACGATTGCTTGCTTCCAACAACGCATCGTGCTTTATGTGACATTGCTTTTTCAACATATGTTGCTAATTGTCTTAAATCTTCAATTGTTGTATGTAGTACTTGTGAACGCTCTTTTTGAACATCTTCTAATGTAATATTTTTTAAATAGCGATTGAATGCTACTAATCCTTTTTCATTTTCGGATAGGGGTGTATCTAATGAGCCGATTGTTCCAATAATATATTTCGTAAGTTCACGATTATCTAATGCTAATGTTTCAATAAATTCTGGTGCTTTCTCATAGGCTTGTATTGTTTTAAGCACATTTGGATCGCGGTAAGACATAAATAAGAAACTACCTTCTTTATCCAAAATAGTAAATGCGCCGTAGGCTCCACCTTGTACACGAACAGTATTCCATAAGTATGTAAACGATAGAAGTGTTTTAAGCACGAGTAAGTGACCTGTAAAGGATAATCCATCTAAGGCAACATTGTAACCTTGTCCGACGTATTGAACGTCTTGGGATAAAGCAAATCCTTCATTTAAAATACCAAATGGTTCAATGAAAGGAACACTTTCTAATGGTGTATTTGGTAAATTTGTTAGAAATGGTTTTATCGTGTCTTGGATAGAGGTTGATGCACCTGTATAACCAATGGTTAATTTATGTTGGTTAAATAATTGAGCATAAACACGTTGCAGATTTTGAATAAGTGTTGAAGCTTGTTCGTCAAAATCTTCCAATATATCGGCAATAAAACGATAGAAATCAATACCACCTGTAAATTGTCCATAAGCAGCTTTTGAACTGTAATAGCTTGTTAAACGATTAAACGCTACTACATGGCTTGTGCCAAAGAATTGATTTGATTCGATACGAGATTTGATTTTTAATAATTCTTCTTTTAATTTTTGTCTATCTGTAAATTGTGTGTGTAGTAAAATATCTTTTAATAAAGTTAGTAATGTTGGTGTATATTCAGAGAATGCTTTACCACTCACTGTTAAAATTGGGATAGATACGTCACCTTTTGTATAGGCACTTGTATTGAAGGAAACACCGCCCGTATAGCTATCAATTTCAGTAGATAATGCTTCAACAGAATAGTTACTTGTACCAAGATGTTCCAATAATCGAACGATTAACCCAACGTAAGTATAATCACTGTGTTGAATATGCGATATATCAAAGAAAAAGTTAAAATAATCAATATTTCCAGTAAATGTTTTATATGTTAAATAAGTTACTGTGTCTTGTTTATCAACGATAAGAGGATAGTCACTTGCTGTTTCGTTTAAATCTTCTAAAGATAGTAGTGGTAATTTTTCTAAATCTTCTTTTGTATCGTCTGTTTGTTGAATGTGCAATAATGTTTGTGTTTCTTTTACTAAAGTATCAATGTCATCTTTTGTCAAAGAGTTTTTATATAATTGCAAGTCTTGATGTACTTTCTCGAATGTTTGTTTGTTCAAATTCTTTTGTGGAATAGCGTGTAACATCAAAATATGCGTATTATTTAATAGATACTTACGAACTAAATCAATAAGAATTTTTGGATTTTTTTCGATGTCATCTAAGTCTTTTGTAAATGCAAAGTAACTAAATGGATTATCATTATACAACCATGATTCCATAGCGTTAATAGCACGTACAACACCTTTTGCCGCAGCGCCTTCCACATTGCCTTCCAATAGCATAAATCGTGCTTTGTTAATGGCAGCAGTAACCAGTTTTTGTTCCAAACCATTTTCTACAATATCGTTTAATGTATCAAAAACAATACGCTTGAAAGTATCAGCATGTTTGATGTCACTATTTTTTAAGAGAATGCTCAAATTTGATAAATGAGATGGTGCCGCATACCAACTGGAAACGTCAGATGTAATACCAGATTGTAACAGTGCTTTTTTTAATGGGGCGGCATTAGAGCCTAAAGCACCTAATAAAATATCTGATAAAATTGTCATTTGTAAATACATTTTGCTATCGGCACTTTGTCCAATCGCGAAATTCATAGATAAGAATGTTTTGTTTTCTTCTGTTTCATCCTCTTCAATCGAATAAGAAATAATTTCTTCTTTTATTGATTCAAATGGTTTTTGGTCAATAAAAGGTTTCACAATGTCTTTATAATCAAATTGATTAAAATACGTATCCAAATGAGCAAGTTTTTCCTCAATATCCATAGCTCCATATAAGAATGTATATGAGTTACTTGGATGATAATAAGTACTATGAAAATCAACGAATGCATCTTGTGTTAATGTTGGAATCGAAAGAGGATGGCCTCCAGACTCATGCTGACAAAGTGTGTCTGGGAATAATCTCGCATCAATTTCTCTATAGATTACTTGTTCAGGATCTGAAAAAGCACCTTTCATTTCGTTGTAAACGACACCTTTATAAATCAAATCATCTTCTGGTTTTTCTAAGTGATAGTGCCAACCTTCTTGTTTTAAAATATACGGATTATCAATCAATCTAGGGAAAAAGACAGCGTCCAAATAAACGTCCATTAAATTTGTAAAATCTTTATCATTTTCAGAAGAAACAGGATACATTGTTTTGTCTGAGAAAGTCATTGCATTTAAAAATGTGTTTAATGATCCTTTTGCTAATTCGACAAATGGTTCTTTTGTAGGGTATTTTTTAGAGCCGCATAAAACAGAATGCTCCAAAATATGCGCGATTCCATTATCATCGTATGGGATTGTCATAAATGAAATAGAAAAAGTTTTATTTTTTTCCTCATTTTGAACATAGGCAACTCTAGCTTTTGTTTTATCATGTTCATATAAGAAACCGATACTATTGATGTCGGGTAAATTGATACGTTCTTTTAAATGAAAACTCATATATTTTCTCCTTTATGCTAAGTCTAGGGCGTCAATAGCCCATTTGCCGTTGATGTGAAATAATTGTCCTTTTGGCAAATGTAATTTGTTTTCAATGCGGTTATGTACTATGTCGACTAAATCTTGGTTGTAATCAACTCTAGCTTGATTATTCGGTGACAAGACCATAATAAAAGGCTTACCACTTTCTTCATGGAAGAATAAATGTGTGTTTTCTTTTAATTGATTTTGTTCTTGTAGTAGTGTATGTGTGAATAACTTGACACATTCAACTTCCGTATCAAGTAATTGACTATCTAAAATATTGATTTTTTCGTAAAATTCTGTTACGTAGTTTGTAAAGCGCAGTGTGTAATCAGAATAGTCATTTGTACCACCTTCAAACATAGTTGCTGAAACATCTTCAAAAGCAACTGTGTCATTTGGGATGAAAAACACTAAAAATTTCTTTTGTGAATCTTCGTATAAACAAGGATATGTAAATGACGTCACTTCATTTGTATGCGGATCATGGGCTTGAAATAATGTTCCTTCATACAATGCTTTGGCAATATCTGGTTGCTCTTGTTTATTGATATAGTGGTAACATGTCGCTTCAAATGTTTGGTTGTGTTGATTAGTTAATGGATAATTTGCTTGTTTTTTAAATAAAACCGTCATAAAAGTCCTCCTGTAAAACGAATACATACATTTTAACACAATTTTAATGTTGTTGCATTAAATATTCTTGCTGGTTTTTTTGTACAAAAAGTAGTAGGATATAGCGTATAAGAAATAGAGCATAGGAGATGAACAGAATGAGTTTGTTTGAAAGTTTAAAAGGGAAAATTGTCAATAAGAATATTCGTATTGTTTTTCCAGAAGCGGTTGATGTGCGTGTATTAGGTGCAGCAGTTCGCTTAAAAGCAGATAATTTATTAGAGCCTGTTTTATTAGGAAATGTTGAAGAAGTAACGAAACTAGCAACACAACGTGGTTTATCTATTCAAGGATTGACTATTATTGACCCAAAAACATATGATAAAAAAGAAGAAATGGTGAATGCTTTTGTAGAACGCCGTAATGGGAAAGTGTCTAAAGAAGATGCGTATACTTTATTAGAAGATGAAAACTACTTTGGAACAATGCTTGTTTATATGGACTTAGTAGATGGTTTAGTGTCTGGAGCAATTCATTCGACGGGCGATACTGTTCGACCTGCTCTACAAATCATTAAAACAAAACCAGGTATTAGTAAAACAAGTGGAGCATTTGTGATGATACGTGGCGATAGAGAACGTTATGTATTTAGTGATTGTGCAATTAACTTAGAACCAACAGCACAAGAATTAGCAGAAATTGCTGTTGAAAGTGCAAAAACAGCAGAAATTTTTGATATTGAACCAAATGTAGCGATGTTAAGTTTCTCAACAAAAGGTTCTGCTAAAGGTGAGAGTGTTTCTAAAGTTGTAGAAGCTGCTCAAATTGCAAAAACATTAGCACCACAATACAATATCGACGGGGAATTACAGTTTGATGCAGCATTTGTGCCAAGTGTTGCTGAACAAAAAGCACCAGATTCATCAGTTGCAGGTAAAGCAACAGTTTTTGTTTTCCCTGAAATTCAATCTGGAAATATTGGCTATAAAATCGCACAACGCTTAGGCGGATTCGAAGCTATTGGCCCTATTTTACAAGGGTTAAACAAACCAATTTCAGATTTATCTCGTGGCTGTAATGAAGAAGATGTTTATAAATTAGCGATTATTACAGCAAATCAAAGTTTATTGAAATAGATATTGAAAGACGACCAAGCGTTATGCTCGGTCGTCTGTTTTGTTCATGTTTTTTAAATCTTCTTGCAAAGTCTGTAGTTTTTCTTGAATGCGTCTAAAACGAGGCTGGTTTTCTTGTGTAAATTGTTTTACACGACGTTGTACATCTTGAATAGTTTCCTGTAAAAAAGGTGCAGCATCATCTTTTAAATAGGCAACTTGTTCTTTTACATCACCTACTGATGACATAAGACTTTTACTTGATTGTTTAATATTATCAATGGCTATTTTAGCATGCTCTAATTGTTCTTCACGTTTTTGTTTAGGTGTTAATAAAACATACGCGCCTGCTAAAGAGCCTACCCATAACGCTGCTTTTATTAGTTTTTTCATAATGACCTCTTAAAATTGATTTGTAATATTTTGTGCAATTTCTTGCATCATGTCACTAGTGTAGTCGTCCATATTCGAACGCATTGTTAAAGCAAAGTCATCCTCATTTGTGTAGCGTGGTATTAAATGGATATGTGAATGAAAAACACTTTGATATGCCAATTCTTTATTATTGTTGACAATATTTAATCCTTGCATATCTGGAAATGCTTTTTGTAAAGCATTAGCAACTTTAGGAATGGCTGTTGCTAGATGTGTAGCAATACTAGGTGTCCATTCAAAAACATCTTTGACGTGCTCTTTTGGGATGATGAGAGTATGTCCTTTTGTGACTTGTGTAATGTCTAAAAAGGCAAAAACAAAGTCGTCTTCATATACTTTATAACTTGGAATATTTCCTTTTAAAATGTTGCAAAATATACAATCTGTCATGAGATTTCCTCCCCAAATATTAATACCCTCACTCTAACATAAAAAAAAGTGAAAAACAACGAAAAAAATTTTGATAAATCGACAAAGTAGTGATACAATAATACCATTCGCATAAAATCCTTTCATTTTATGAGAGATGCTAGCATATTGAAAAGAGGTGAAAATATGGGCGGCAAACCAATAATTTTTGAGTTATTTGGCATTGAAATAACATTTTCAATCGTTTTATCAACTCTTATAACCTGTGCGAGTGTTATTGTATTTACATATTTTACAACTAAAAAACTATCAATCCGACCAAACCGTGGCCAGACTGTAATGGAGATGTTGGTGAATTTTATCAAAGATATTGTGACAAATAATGTGAAGTGGGAAGTAGCAGGCAAACCACTAACCATATTTGGAACAACTTTGTTTCTGTTCATTTTAATGTCTAACTTACTAGACTTGCCATTTTTTGTTGAAGCAGGTGGATATTCTTTCTGGAATGCTCCAACAGCTAATGCGGTAGTATGTTTAGTTTTGTCCTTAATGGTTATTTTATTAAGTCACTATTTAGGGATACAACGTTTCGGGTTTAAAAAATATGTATCTAAAAATTATTTAGAACCCGTGAAGTTTTTGCTTCCTTTAAAAATTTTAGAGGAATTTACGAATACGTTAACACTGGCTTTACGTCTGTATGGAAATATTTATGCAGGTGAAGTTTTAATCGCATTACTTGCCCAAATGAGTTTGGCAGCTGGATTGGGAACTATTATTCCAGCAGTTGTTTTAACTGTTATATGGCAAGCATTCTCTGTTATGGTAGCAGGTATTCAAGCGTATGTATTTACGACACTATCTATGGTTTATATTGGTCATAAATTAGAAGATAGCCATGATTAAATGATTTATAGAAAAGATTGAGGAGATGACAAAAAATGGAATTAAAATTTATCGCAATTGCAATTGTAATGGGGTTAGCAGCATTTGGTTCTGCTTTAGCGAATGCCCGTGTTGTATCAAAAGCTATTGAAAGTATGACACGTCAACCAGAATTAAAGGGTTCAATTATGAGTACAATGTTTATTGGTATTGGTATGATTGAAGCTATTCCTTTATTAGGTGTTATTGTTGGATTCTTGATGTTATTTGTGTACTAATATCAAACCAAATAAGTAGTAGGAAGGAAAGAAAATATGAATTCTATCATTTTATCTAGTGAACAAACCAGTGTTTCTTCTGTTTTAGGGAATTCATTAGTCATTCTTGTTTCATTCCTTATCTTATTGTTTATTTTAAGTAAATTTTCTGTAGGTCCTATTTTGAAAATGATGGAAAAACGTGAAAAAGAAGTAAATGATCAATTAGATAATGCACAAAGAAAAGAAGAAGAGGCTATCTCTCATGAAAAAGAGGCGAAAGCAGCTATTCATGAAGCGCAATTAAAATCACAACATTTAATTACGAAAGCAAAAGAGACTGGTGAAAAAATAAAAGATGATGCCTCTCGTGCCGCAAGACAAGAAACAATTCGTATTCGTCAAGAGGCACAAGAAGCACTTGAACATGAAAGAGAAGCAACAATGGCGTCTTTAACAGAGCAAGTTGCAGGTATGAGTGTTGAGTTAACAGAAAAATTATTGAAACGTGAAATTACGCAACAAGATCATCAAGCACTTATTGATGAGTTTATTGAAGGGTTGGAAAAATAGATGAGAGATGTTTACAATGAACGTGTCACAACACTTTATGAATTGGCAAAATCTCGACATCATTTAGAAGAGGTTTACAATGATTTTCAAGTGTTTAAAGACGGTGTAGGTGGAGAAATGCCATTTACGCAAATGATGACACGTGAGAATATAACAAATTCAAGTAAGGCAGCATTGTTACAGGATATTTGTCAGTATTTCCAAGAAGAGACACGTCAATTCATTCAATATTTTATTGACGAAGCACAATATGGTTACATTTATAGAGCCATTAAATATTTTGAACAAATTTATGCAAAATACCATGTGGATATTACAACAGCTATTCCATTAACGCAAGAACAGATTGATAGTATCGTATCAGCGATTTCAAAAAAAATGAAAATGTCGGTAGATACGTGTACAACGATTGTTGATGAGGACGTCATTGGTGGTGTAAAAGTAAAATCGGCAGATTTTGTATTGGATGCGACGTTACTAGCAAAATTAAAAGCGTTTAAAGAAACTTTTTAAGTGATTGAGGTGAGAAACAGAATGACAAATCGTGCCATTGAAATTAGTGCGGCAATTAAAGAGCGAGTAAGAGCGTTTAAAACAGATAATAAAATTAGCGAGATTGGTGAAGTCAGTTTTGTCGGAGACGGAATTGCTAGAGCAACAGGTTTAACAAATGTCATGTCAAATGAGATGGTTATTTTTGAAAATGGCACTGTTGGTGTAGCACAAAACCTTGAAAAAAATGATGTTGGTATCATTATTTTGGGAGAGTATACACATATTCACGAGGGAGATACGGTCAAACGTACTGGAGAAATTTTAGATGTTCCAGTTGGTGAGGCGATGATAGGTCGTGTTGTGAATGCTCTTGGAGATCCAATTGACGGTAAAGGTCCTATTCATACGAGTAAACGTAGACCCGTGGAAGTTGAAGCGCCGGGAATTATGGATCGTCAGTCCGTTAATGAATCATTGCCAACTGGATTAAAAGTTGTAGATGCTTTAGTGCCAATTGGTAAAGGGCAACGTGAGTTAATTATCGGAGATAGACAAACAGGAAAAACAGCCGTTGCGATTGATGCGATTTTAAACCAAAAAGGCAAAGATACATTATGTATTTATGTTGCGATTGGTCAAAAAGAATCAACAGTAAAAGCATTAGTTGATGTACTAGAAAAAAATGGAGCAATGAGTTATACGACAGTTGTATCAGCAAGTGCATCTCAACCTGCTCCGATGTTATATATTGCACCTTATGCAGGAACAGCTATCGGTGAAGAATTTATGTATAGCGGAAAAGATGTGTTAATTGTTTATGATGATTTATCAAAACAAGCGGCAGCATATCGTGAAATATCATTATTATTACGTCGTCCACCAGGTCGTGAAGCATATCCAGGGGATGTTTTCTACTTGCATTCAAGATTATTAGAGCGTTCAGCTCGCTTGTCAGATGCATTAGGTGGAGGCTCTTTGACAGCTTTGCCAATTATTGAAACTCAAGCAGGTGATATTTCCGCGTATATTCCAACGAATGTTATTTCGATTACAGACGGACAAATTTTCTTACAACGTGACTTATTTGCTTCGGGTGTTAGACCAGCGTTAGCTGCGGGATTATCTGTATCTCGTGTTGGTGGAGCAGCACAAATAAAAGCGATGAAGAAAGTAGCAGGGACATTACGTATTGACTTGGCAAGTTATCGTGAATTAGAAGCGTTTACGCAGTTTGGTTCTGATTTAGATGCAGCTACACAGCGTAAATTGAATAGAGGGAAACGTACCGTAGAAGTATTGAAACAATCGCAACATGCACCACTTAGTGTAGAAAAACAAGTCGTGATTTTATATGCACTAACACATGGTTATTTAGATGCGATTTCTATTAGTGATATTCGTGATTTTGAAGAAGGATTATATGACTATTTAAATGTAGAAGCACCGGAATTGTTGGCGTACATTAAAGATACTGGTAATTTGCCAGATGAAGAAGCATTATCTAATGCAATTAAGTCTTATAAAGAAGCGTTTGTTCCAGCTGCAATGCATTGATGAAGAAAGAGGTGAACAAGTGTGGGAGCTTCTTTGATTGATATAAAAAAACGTATTGATTCAACAAAAATGACACGACAAATTACAAGTGCCATGCAAATGGTGTCGGCGGCGAAGTTGAATCGTGCTGAACAGTATGTGAAAAATTTTAAAACATACTCTGAAAAAATTCGAGAAATGGTAACCCATTTAGCAAGCACATTTAGAACAGATATTCATGATTTAGAATATGCAGATGATGTGGATTATGTAAATAGTTTTATTGATTTTCATGATATGTTAATTGATCGTCCAATTCGTAAAACAGGCTATATTGTTATTTCGTCTGATCAAGGTTTAGCGGGTAACTATAATAGTTCTTTATTCCACTCAACATTGCAAATGTTGCAAGAGGAGCATCAATCTAATGATGAGTTTGTTTTAATGGCAATAGGGTCAAGTGCAACGGCATTTTTTGCTAAAGAAGGTATTCCTGTACATTACCAATTAGATAGTTTGAGTGATCATCCGTCATTAAGAGATGTACAAGGTTTAATTGCTAAGTCTTTAAATATGTTTAAAGCAGGAGAATTTGATGCTTTATATGTTTGTTATAATCATCACGTAAATGCGATGATGTCAAGATATCAAGTTGAACAGATGTTGCCATTGATAGATTTAGATGAAGTTGTACCAGAAGAGGAAAAAGTGACGACTCAATATGTTTTTGAACCCTCTCGTGCAACTGTATTGGCAAATTTATTGCCACAATATGCAGAAAGTTTAATTTATGGTGCTATTATAGATGCGAAAGCATCAGAGCATGCTTCTCGTATGATTGCGATGAGAAGTGCGACGGATAATGCAACCAAATTGATTGATGAATTGAAAAAACAATACAATCAACAACGTCAAACAGCAATTACGCAAGAGATTACGGAAATTGTTGGTGGAGCTGCTGCATTAGAAAATTAAAAGATAAAAGAGGAGGTACTGAAATTGAAAATAGGACAAATAAGTCAAGTTGTTGGACCAGTTGTTGACGTAACGTTCCCATTGTCTGACGGAGTACCGGATATCCACAATGCTTTAATCGTAAAAAAAGAATTACCGAATGGTGACTTAAAAGAGATTGTTTTAGAAACAGCAGTAGAGCTAGGTGGCGGTGTTATTCGAACAATTGCGATGGAATCAACCGATGGTTTAACACGTGGCATGCAAGTAGAAGATACAGGAGAAACCTTAAAAGTACCTGTTGGAAAAGAAACACTCGGTCGTGTCTTTAATGTCTTAGGTAAAACAGTAGATGGACAACCTGATTTTCCAGAAGATTTTAAACGTCACCCAATTCACCGTAAAGCACCTGTTTATGAAGAGTTAAATAGTAAATATGAAATTTTACAAACAGGAATTAAAGTCATTGATTTACTCGCACCGTATTTAAAAGGTGGGAAAATTGGTTTGTTCGGTGGAGCCGGTGTAGGAAAAACGGTTTTAATTCAAGAGTTAATCCATAATATTGCAGAAAAATCAAATGGTATTTCTGTGTTTACTGGAGTTGGAGAAAGAACACGTGAAGGAAATGATTTGTATTTTGAAATGAAAGAATCTGGTGTTAGTGAAAAAACAGCCATGGTTTTTGGACAAATGAATGAACCGCCGGGTGCGCGTATGCGTGTTGCTTTAACAGGTTTGACACTTGCTGAATATTTCCGTGATGAAGAAAAACAAGACGTTCTTTTGTTTATTGATAATATTTTCCGTTTCACACAAGCTGGTTCAGAAGTGTCTGCGTTGTTAGGAAGAATGCCTTCTGCTGTTGGGTATCAACCAACATTGGCAACAGAGATGGGGCAGTTACAAGAACGTATCACGTCAACAAGAAATGGTTCGATTACATCTATTCAAGCTATTTATGTACCAGCAGATGACTATACAGACCCAGCACCTGCGACGACATTTGCTCATTTAGATGCAACAACAAACTTGGAAAGAAAATTAACAGAATTAGGTATTTATCCTGCGGTAGATCCATTGGCATCAACATCAAGTGCGTTGACACCTGAAATTGTTGGGCAAGAGCATTATGAGGTTGCGATGGAAGTACAACGCATTTTACAACGTTATCGTGAATTGCAAGATATCATTGCTATTTTAGGGTTAGATGAATTATCTGAAACAGAAAAAGTGATTGTAAATCGTGCAAGACGTATTCAGTTTTTCTTATCTCAAAACTTCCATGTTGCTGAAACATTTACAGGTCAACCGGGGTCATTTGTTCCCGTTGCAGAAACAGTAAAAGGGTTTAAAGGTATCATTGATGGTAAATATGATGATATTCCTGAAGATAGTTTCCGTAATGTCGGCTGTATTGAAGATGTTATTCGTAAAGCTGTCTTAAGTGGATATACTGGTCCGGCTAGACATGAATTAACAGCGGAAGAATTAGAAAAATTAGAAAATAGTCGAATGGTATAATGGGTGATGATAATGAGTGAAGAAAAACTAATTAGAGTCAATATTGTGACGCCTGATGGAGTTGTATTCACACACAGGGCACAGTATGTATCTGTGAAAACACCTATCGGAGGGTTGACTATTTTACCAAACCATATTCCGATTGTGACAACATTATCCATTGGTCCAGTAACAATTAAAAGAAGACAAGATAAAGGTTTTGAAAATTATGTTGCTGTAAATGGAGGCATGCTTCAATTTTCAAATAATGTATGCAATATTGTTGCCGATACAGCGGAAAGAGCACGTGATATTGATAGAGAGCGTGCTGAACGTGCAAAAGAACGTGCCGAACGTGCTTTACATGAGGCAGAAGAATTGCATGACATGGCTAAACTTAACCGTGCTAAAATTGCGTTGAACAAAGCAATTAACCGTATCGGTGTAAGTAGCCGTTATGGAAAATAGTAATGTTTATAAAGAACATACGTAAGGATTTTAGGAAATAATCCAAAGTTAAAAAGTGGGCTCTTCGTCAAATTGTGTTGGTGGAGAGAAATAGTGAGTATGTTGGTAGTGAATGGCATTAACCATTCACTACCTTTTTCACATTCTTTTTCTGCCACCGAGAATGGTGTTGTATGATTAAAATACGTAATCTAAAATAGGAAAAACGTCTATAGCCATAGGCAATCCGTTTGATGACTTTAATATGATTGTTGATAGCTTCTGTGATACCGTTTGAATAAGGTGTGGTAAAAGCTTGATAAATACCATTCTGATAGGTTTTAAAAATATCAAATTTCTTTCTAAACCACTCTGGTAATGACGGGTCAATATGATGAATAACCTCCATAAATAACTCAAAATCTCGCTGTCTATAAGCATATCTCAACTCTTGTACAAACTCATATGCTTGTTTTAAAACAGGACTATAGTCTAATAATCTATCAAGGATTTGTGCGTGTGTCAGATATGTTTTAAAGGATT
>NZ_WNJY01000022.1:0-38962 GCF_010892355.1 Granulicatella sp. zg-ZJ
AAAGTACTTAAGAGAAATGCCTATGGTTATCGTAACTTTTCACATTTTAGAAATCGTATTTTATTCATGTGTAAGTTATATGTACCATATACCGTACCATCTACTTCACTAGTTGCTTAATAGTTTAGGTCAAAAGCGATGTACGAATAGCTCCTTCCCCGCACAACGTAGGGGAAGAGAAATGTATCGTGTACATTTCGGTGAGCCGTACATCACTTTGTGACTTAAACTAAAAAGATAGTGACGTAACATTCATTACATCACTACCTTTTATGAGTCATCAACCCTATTTGACATAGAGCCTATTTTTTAAAATATGTTTGATATAAACACAAAGAAGTAGTGTTATCAATGTAATGGTTGTTGTCGTTCCAGAAACGGTAACATCTAAATATATCGCTGTGAAAAAACCAATAACACAGTTCAACAGACTAAATAAAGCTGTTAAAAAGAGTAGTTGTTTGTAATGCTTAGCAAATAATAATGCAGACATTGCTGGGCCGACAAAGAAACAAATAACGGTGATAGATCCAACCATATCAAACGATATAACGGTTGTAAACGACACTAACAACATGATGATTGTCTGTAATACTTTTGTTTTTAAACCGACAAGTCTTGCTTGTGTACTATCAAATAAAAATAAACTTAATCTACGATACATCATGCTTAAAAAGAGAATATTTATAAAACAAATAATACTAATTTTAATCAATGAAACAGGTATATCTATACCGAATATGTTTGTTGTGTTCAATGACGCAAAAATAATTTCACCCATTAAAACCATGTCTAAGTCCAAATGAACATTTCGCGCGAACATAGAAATCAAGATGACTGCAATGGAAAATAAAAGAGGGAATACTAAACCAGTTGCAGCATCATGTGTGATTTTAGGTGATATCATGAGTTTGTCAATGAAAAAGACAGTAAATACCCCAAATAAAGCAGCGCCAATAATGAGTAATGGTGAATCTAAACTGTTACTGATAAAGAAACCTAGAACAATTCCTAATAAAACAGAGTGAGATAAAGCATCTGCAATCATCGATTCATTGCGAACAACAAGAATTGTCCCTAAAGACCCACAAGCCAAAGCTGTTAAATATAAAATCAATAATGTATCTAACATGTTGTAGAACCTCCTTTGTGCAAGTTAGGTTTGATGTATTGCGTGATAAAGAATGTCGTTAACGCAATAATACTCATACAAACGATAATGGCAGGTCCTGTTGATAAACCACTAATAATGGAACTGAAATAAGTACCTAGAAATGCAGAAATCGTAGCGGAAACAAGTCCAATCCATAGAGCTGTTTTGTAATGTTTGCTACATAAAATACCTGTTACAGCAGGAGCAATTAAAAAGCTACTCATTAAAATGGCACCAACGACTTTTAACCCCACAGAAATCAGACTAATCATCATAAATGTTGTCAGTTGATTTAATAATTTAGGTGAAATACCATTTAATTGTGCAAAAGTTGGATCAAATAAAAAGATTTTATATTTTTCATAAAACAACAAGAAAATGACGATACAAAAAATAGAAACAATGGAAATCAATATCACATCATCTTGTTGAATGAAGGCAGCTTGTCCAAATAAATATTTTTGTAAACCTGCTTGTGCAGCTTTGCTAAAGGCTTTATGTCCTTGTATAAAGTTTTTCAAAACCATCCCTAGTCCAAAAAATGAAGACGATACTAACGCCAGTGCATTGATAAGACTATGTTCACTATGTCTTGTAATCCAATGAACCAAATAGTAGGAAACATATCCTGAGAACATGGCACCTAGTGTTAAAATGAGTGGATCTCTTTGTTGAAAGAGTATAAACGCAAAGATAACACCTGGATAAGAAGCATGACCGATTGTATCCCCAATTAAACTTTGTTTTGTCAGAACACTAATAGTACCAACCATGCTAGAAGCTAATGCTAAAATAATGGTTCCAACGGCAACGGTAATGAAAGAATAATCAAATAAAACACTTGTATCTATCATGTCTAATCACGTCCTTTATTTGTAAAGTTAATAAATTGTTGATTAGACTGGACATTTTTATATGTTTTAAAATACCATTCGTCATTAAAGGCTGTTTCAACAGGACCTGAATGTACGATTGTTTTATTGACCCAAACGACATAATCATAATAAGTTGATACCGTATGTAAATCATGATGAATCACAATAGATGTTTTTCCTTCTTTTTGAAAATCTTTTAATGTATCCATGATAATATGTTCTGTTTGAATATCAATGCCTGCAAGAGGTTCGTCTAAAATATATAATTCAGCTTGTTGAGCTAATGCTCTGGCGATAAACACACGCTGACGTTGACCGCCAGATAGCTCTGTAATTTGTCTGTTTTTTAAATCAGATAGTTTCATCTGCTCAAGTGCATGACTTGCAATATCTTTATCTAACTTAGAAGGTTTTTTTAACATATGTGCAATATGAGGGTATCTTCCCATTAAAACAATTTCATCAACTGTTGCAGGAAATTGCCAATTTACTTGAGAACTTTGAGGAATATATGCAATTTTTTGACTGATGATTTTATTCAAATGTTCTGTTTCATTTAAAATTTCTACTGTTCCAGATGCTAATTTTTCAATGCCTAAAATACCTTTTACTAATGTTGATTTCCCAGCACCATTCGGTCCTACAATGGCAGTACGTGTTTGATTAGGAATGATTAAATTCACATCATGCAAAGCAGTATTTCCTTTATAGTTAATGGATAAATTTTGTACTTTTACAGCATTAGTTATTGTCATATGTTGTACCTCTTATTATTTTAAATTATCTACAATGAGTTTTGTGTTGTGACGGTACATATCAATGTATGTATCTCCGTCTTCTCCTTGTGGTGCAAGTGAGTCAGAGAATAATTCTTGTCCTTCACCAGTGACTACTTTTACATCGCCACCACGTGCTTTTACAGCTTCTTTTAATTTTTCCATACGTTCAGGGTTTGTTGTTGATTCAGAGAAAATAGCCTTAATGTTATGTTTGATAATGAAATCTACTGTATCAATCATTGCTTTATTATCAACTTCTGAGTCTGTACTTACACCTTGTGGTGCTTGTACGGGTATATGATACGCTCTTGAGAAATAATTAAACGCATCATGTGGTGTAATCAAATAGCGTCTTTCTTCTGGAATCTGACTTAATTGTTCTATATTCCATGCGTCTAATTCATCTAATTTTTTCAAATAGTCAGTTGCTTTTGATTTAATCTCTGTTGCTTTATTTGGTAATAAATTTTGTAATTCAGCAGATGCTTCTTCAACAGCTAATTTGTATAAACTAATATCGAACCAGAAGTGAGGGTCTGTGATAACTTTTCCGTCCTCATCAAATGTTCCAATTTTTTCTTTTGGGAAATGTTTAGAAACAGCTTGTCCTTTTTGTTCTAAGACATCTACCATTTTTCCTTCAAAGTGAAGGCCGTGATATAGTACTAAATCAGCTTCTTTTAATTTTTTTAAATCACCAGCTTTAGCAATATATAAATGTGGATCTTCTCCAGCTGGAATAATCAATTCTGTTTTAACATCGTCCCCAACTAATTGTTTTACCATATCTTGTAAAAAGGATGTTGTTACCGTTACGGTTGGTTTTTTCTCCATTGGTGTTGATGCTTCATTTTTTTGTTGTTGGCATCCAAACAAAAGACCTAGTGTCAATAGACTTAGAACTAATGTTGATAAAATTTTTTTTACTTTCATATCATTCTCCTTTTCTAAAAAAATTAAGCATGCTTAACTAGTGCTTTAATCATAATTAAAAAAATATGAAAAGTCAACATTTTTATACAAATTTAGAAAATTTGTTTACTATGGACAATTTAGGGAAAATGTGGCATCATGTTAGACGAGAAGAATGTTAGAAAGGAGAAAACAATGACCCCAAATAAAGAGGACTATTTAAAATGTATTTATGAATTGGGCAATCAAGACTTTAAAGTGACTAATAAATTGATTGCAGAAGTAATGGGTGTGTCTGCTCCAGCAACAAGTGAGATGATGAAAAAATTATTGGCAGATAATTTTATTGAAAAAGATAAAGTTAAAGGATACAAATTAAAGGGAACGAGTATGGCTATTGTGTCAGATTTAGTCAGAAAGCACCGTTTAATTGAATTGTTTTTATTTAATCATCTAGGGTATACATTTGAACAAGTACATGCAGAAGCAGAAGTATTGGAACATGTTGTATCAGATTTATTTGTTGATAAATTGGAACACATTTTAGGGTATCCTCGTATTTGTCCACATGGAGGTATTGTCCCTAGAAAAGAAGAGATTTTAGAAGAATTGATTGCCTATCCATTGGATAAAGTAACGGTGGGGCAGTCGTATCGTATTAAACGAGTGATTGATAATATTGATTTATTAAGATATTTAGAAAATAATCATTTAAAAATCGGTACAGAGTTTTTCTTTAGTGAGAAAGATGACTTTACAGGTATTTACACTATTTCTTTAGGTACTCAATCCATTCAAATGACACATGCTGTAGCTAAGCAGATTTATGTAGATGCTGTTTAAAAATAACTGTAAAGAAAAAACACTTGACAGATACTGTCTGGTTTGATAAACTTACCAAGTAAAAGATTTAGGAGGATAAAAAACATGGCAGTAAAAATTCGTTTAAAACGTATGGGTTCTAAAAAAGCACCTTTCTACCGTATCGTTGTGGCTGATTCTCGTTCACCACGTGATGGACGTATTATTGAGAAAGTGGGAACTTATAACCCATTAACAGAACCAGCAACAGTAACAGTTGATGAAGAGTTAGCATTAAAATGGTTAGGAAATGGTGCACAACCAACAGATACAGTTCGTAACTTATTATCAAAAGCAGGAGTTTTGAAAAAATTCCACGAATCAAAACAAGCAAAATAATGCTTAAATGACGCATCGAGGAGATGATGTATATGCCAAATATTGAAGATTTATTACTATCTATGGTGAAACCATTGGTACTACATCCAGATGAATTGATTGTTCGTATAGAAGAAACGTCTGAATTTATGGAATATCATTTAGTGTTAAACCAAGATGATATAGGACGTGTCATCGGACGTCAAGGTCGTGTTGTGCAAGCTATTCGTACGATTTTGTATAGCGTACGTGACAAAGGGAACAAACGTGTTCGCCTAGTTATCAACGATGCACAAGAAAATGAATAATCAAAAGAGCCGATAAAGGCTCTTTTTTGCTGTTATGATATAAAATATGATACACTAAATACATCATAACGATGGGAGCTAAAAATGAAACAGTATTATATCGCATACGGTAGCAATATGCACCACGAATGGATGAAAGATTTACTAAAAGATGCCGTTTATATGGGTACGAGTTTTTTAGAACAGTATTGCTTAGCATTTCGAGGAAAAGATGTCGGTTATTTAACACTCGAAGAAAGCAAAGAGGATAAAGTGCCCGTTGTTATTTGGGAGATTAACACGCATGAACATGAGCGACTATTAGATGAATATGAAGATTATCCAATATTATATGATAAAGTTTATGTGTCTATTATGTTCCAAGAACGTTTGATAAAAGGAATGATGTATGTGATGAAAGATTATCCTTATATAAAGCCAGAACAAGCTTATTACAATATGGTAAAAGAAGCCTATATCGCTCATCAGTTCGATATCACTTATTTAGAAAAAGCATTGATAAAAGAAAAAAATGAGAAAAATAAAAAGGAGAGTAGATAAATGACAGTCTATCACGTTGGAAAAATTGTAAACACACAAGGTTTAAAAGGTGAAGTACGTGTGATTTCGACTACGGACTTTGCTCAAGAACGCTATAAAAAAGGACAAACACTAGTAGTGTTAGACAATGGAAAACCTGTCAAAGACGTTGTAGTAGCAAGTCATCGAAAACATAAAAACTTTGATTTATTAACGTTTGAGAATCATTCTTCGATTAACGATGTCGAACGTTATAAAGGTATGCTATTAGGTATATCAGAAGAATATTTGACGGCATTAGAAGAGGATGAATTTTACTACCACGAAATTATTGGCTTACCTGTATTTTGTGAAAACAACATGATTGGTAAAGTGAAAGAAATTTTAGAATTGGGTTCTAATGATGTATGGGTTGTGCAACGTCAAGGGAAAAAAGATGTTTTGATTCCATATATCAATGATGTTGTTTTATCGGTGAGTGTGGCAAATCAACGGATTGATATTGCCAATATAGAGGGGTTATTAGACGAATGAATATCCATATTTTAAGTTTATTCCCAGAAATGTTTCAAGCTATGGAACATTCTATTATTGGTAAAGCTTTGGAAAATGATATTATTTCTTTAAATGTTGTTAATTTTAGAGATTTTGCCCACAATAAACAACATCATGTTGATGATTATCCTTTTGGTGGAGGAGCAGGTATGCTTTTGAAAGTAGAACCTATTGTAGAGGCACTTGAAAGTGTGACGTCATTACCTGCTAAAAAACCACATCAAAGAATTGTTTTATTAGATCCTGCGGGAGTACCCTTTAGTCATGACGTTGCACAAGATTTAGCAACAGCACAAGAACTTATTTTCATTTGTGGGCATTATGAAGGGTATGATGAACGTATTAAACACTATGTAACGGATGAGATTTCTTTAGGGGATTATGTGTTAACAGGTGGAGAACTTGCTGCCATGGTGATGATTGATGCAACGGTACGCTTATTACCCAATGTGTTGGGTAATGATATGTCGGCAATAACAGACTCTCATGCAACAGGATTGCTAGAGCATCCACAATACACAAGACCAAGAGAATATCGAGGTATGTGTGTGCCAGATGTTTTGTTGAGTGGACATCATCAAAAAATTGAAGAATGGAAAGAAAAAGAAAGTCTAAGACAAACATTATTGAAACGTCCAGATATGTTGGAAAAAATAGACTTAACATCAAAACAAGTTACTTTATTAGAAGAAATAAAGCGTGAGCATAGTATTGAAAAAGAAGAATGAGTGTGTATTGGTAGCAAAGGGTATAGCCTTTTGCTACCTTTTGTTTATTATTTAGAATGAGTATAAAAGACCCACATAATTTGTATGATAGTACCGAAAAAGTCATTTTTTCTGAAAAAATGAATAAAAAGTGATATGATATTAAAGAGGTGGAATAGAATCATGAGTAATAAAATACAAATCAATGACTTAACGAAAGAAGTCGTTAAAATAGCGTGGCCCGTTTTTATTGAATTATTATTAGGGTCACTTTTTGGCGTGATAAATATGATGATGGTTGGGCAAATTCCCGATAGTGCGTATGCAACAGCAGCAATGGCGTCTATTGGATTAACAAATCAGCCCTTATTTTTATGCTTAGCATTTGTTCAAGCGTTGAATGTTGGGGGAACAGCGGTAATTTCACGTTATTATGGGGCTAAAAAATTACATCGTATACCGTCTGTCTTGAAACATATTATGCTTATTAGCATTGTGTGTTTTATTTTGCCGTTATCCGTTTTAGGTTGGATTTTTGCACATCCTGTCTTATTGTTTTTAGGTGCACAACCTGATGCCATCAATATTGCAACAGATTATTTTCGACTATTGATGATTGCTTTTATTTTTCAAGGATTTACAATGACAATTTCAGCCGCATTACGAGGTGTGGGAGAAACAAAAATTCCGATGAGAAACAATATTATTGCCAATCTATGTAATGTATTCTTTAATAGTATCTTGATTTACGGTTTATTTGGTTTGCCAGCATTGCATTTAATGGGAACAGGTATCGCTACGATATTGGCGAATATGATTGCAGCATGCTTAATGTTCCGTTATTTGATTAGTGGAAAAGGACGTATTAAGTTTTCTTTAAAAGAAAAATTCCATTTCGATTATTTAACGGTACAACAACTGATAAAAATCGGATTACCGAGTGCAATGGAGCAACTTATTTTTAGAAGTGGTGCAATGATTTTTACAATGATTGTTGCCGGTTTAGGAACAGGTGTTTATGCTGCGCATCAAATAGGTTTAAATATTTGGACTTTATCCATTGCACCAAGTCAGGCATTTGGTATTTCTGCATCTGTTTTAGTTGGAAAAGAACTTGGTGCAAAAGCTCCTGAAATTGCTCAAAGATGTGCGATAATTGTTAGAAAATTAGCCTTTATTGTGGCATGTATTATGGGAGGAATTTTCTTCTTATTTGGTAAATGGATTGTTTTAGGGTATACCTCTTCTGATACAATTATGGCAAATATGTTATTGATTATGCCATTATTAGCTTTTGTGCAACCATTTTTAGCAGATAATTTAGCGATGACAGGTGCATTAAGAGGAGCAGGCGACACAATATGGCCAATGATTGCAACTTTAATTGGTGTCTTTATCATTCGTGTGGCACTTGGACATTTATTTGTGAGTATTCTACATTATGGTATTGTTGGTGCTTGGTGGGCACTAGCCATCAACCAAATTGTGACATGGCTTGTTGTCTTGTTAAGATATAGAACAGGAAAATGGAAAGCTATTCAAATTTAAAACGACAATGAGTAGATTTTATGATAAAATAAAGCTGTACATGGAAAAAGGAGAAATAAGATGACAACAGTAGTTGAAAGTTTTGATGCACTATTTGCAGAAAGAAAAGTACCCGTTACTAAAACAGATATTGGGGACGGACTAGTTTTATATAATGTAGATTTTCGATTAAAAGCAACACATACCCTTCGACTAGAAATGATTTTAGAAAACAACAAAGAAGAAACAGATATACAAATTGTTTATCGCCATGTTGGTTTTTTAAAAAATTATAATCAAAAAGACGAAGTAATTTCACTTATCAATCAGTTAAATGAAATGAAAACAGGTTATTATACTCTGTTTTTAGCTGGAGATGGCGAATTGTATTTACGTAAATTAGTCAGAAGCAATTACCATGTCAAACCCGTTTATGACATGCTTATTCAAGGCCCTGCGATTGTTAGAGCACTTCTAGAAGATTTAGAAGCAATAACAGGAGCATTTGATGATGCACTATTCGAGTAAAAGAGGATTATCATGCAACTAAATATTCGTTCAGAACAACAGATGCAAGACGTTGCAAGTCAACTAGCACCATATTTAGAAAGTGGTATGACGATTTTACTTCATGGGGAATTAGGGGCAGGAAAGACGACTTTTACCAAAGGATTGGCAAAAGGGCTGGGTATTACAAAAATTATTAAAAGCCCAACGTATACACTCATTCGAGAATACTTAGATGGACGTCTACCACTGTATCACATGGACGTGTATCGTTTAGAAGATATTGGTGGAGATGAACTAGGTTTTGAAGAATATTTTGATGGGGAAGGTGTTTGTATTGTTGAATGGAGTCAATTTATACAAGAAACATTACCCAAACAAGTGCTACATATCTATTTAGATCGTGTACCTAACCAAGAAGACGCACGTGTCTTAAAAAGCGTGGCACACGGACCAAAATATGATGCGCTCATACAAAAATGGGAAAATAGTTTGTCGTTGAATTAGCTCATTAAAACTGTTATAATAAGGCATACGAAGGAAAACCTCTCTAAGAGGTTTTTTATTATGAAGATGTGAGGGAGAATAAATGGAAACATTAGAGCAAGAAAAATTGTGGTATGTGTTGCATACATATTCTGGATATGAAAATAAAGTCAAAGCCAACTTAGAATCTCGTATTCAAAGTATGGGCATGGAAGACTACATTTTCCGTGTTGTTGTACCAGAGGAAGAAGTTGTTGAAGTAAAAAACGGCAAAGAAAATGTTAAAATGGACAAAACATTCCCCGGGTATGTTTTGTTAGAAATGATTATGTCTGATCAAGCGTGGTACGTTGTTCGTAATACGCCTGGTGTGACAGGATTCATCGGTTCTCACGGAGCAGGTAGTAAACCAACACCACTTTTACCTGATGAAGTAGAATCTATTTTACATCGCATGGGTATTAGTTTACGTCAACATAATGGCGACTTTGTTGTTGGAGAAATTGTAACAATTTTAGACGGTGCTTTTAATGGTATGACTGGAAAAGTAGATGAAGTAGATACTGAAAAGGCAAAATTAAAAGTTATTGTTGAAATGTTTGGTAGACAAACAATCGCTGAAGTCGATTTTGATCATGTAGATAAGGTGTAGAATATGAAAGATTTGTTTGAATTTGAATTAGCGCAAGTAAAACCGTCTGTTGTCATTTGCCCCAAATATGAACAAACCTTTCGCATTTTGGGGAAACGATGGAACGCCATGATTATTGAGGTGTTACGTCAAGGGGAATGCAGATTTTCACAATTATCACGTGCGATTGAAGGATTAAGTGATCGCGTTTTAACAGAACGCTTACGTGAAATGGAACAAGAAGATCTTATTGAGAAAAATACAGAGTGTCCAGAACATGTCAAATTTACATATCGCTTAACGCAAAAAGGTTTAGAACTTGCACAAGCAACCCAATCGCTAAAAGAGTGGGCACAAAAGTGGATAACTGAGGATTGTCAAGAAGAAAAGAATAGTATAGAATAACACATATATCATATATAACAGCAATGATAAAAGAAACATTGTCCATAATTTGTTCAGGGAGATTTATCGTAGACTGAAAGTAAATCCAAAGAAAAACAATGCCTTTCGCTTTTAGAGCTGAACTGGAAACAGTTTCCGGTCAATGACCGTTATCAAATAGAGCATTTATCCAAAAGATGAATGGCAAAAAGGTGGTACCACGATATAGTCGTCCTTTACAAGTTAACACTTGTAAAGGACTTTTTTGTTAAGGAGGATTATATGTTACAAGAAAAATTGATGCAATTACGCGAACAAACGCTAAGTCAATTAAAGGACATTAAAACAGCAAGTATTCAAGAGCAGGTTAATTTATTAAACGACTTACGCATTGCTGTTTTAGGCAAAAAGAGTGACTTAACACAAGTCATGAAACAACTCAAAGATGCAAGTGAAGAAGAAAGAAAAATAATTGGTGCATTGGCAAATGACATTCGCCAAACAGTGACACAAGCTGTTGAGAATGCTAGAGAAACATTTGAAGCATATCAATTAGAACAGGCTTTAGCCAGCCAAACGATTGATGTGACCTTACCTGGAAATAAACAATCTGTTGGGACAACACATTTATTAACAAGAGTCCTAACACAATTAGAAGATTTATTCATGAGTATGGGATATGATGTAGTTGAAGGCCCAGAAGTTGAAACAGATTTGTATAATTTTGGAAAAATGAACTTACCAAAAAATCATCCAGCAAGAGATATGCAAGATACATTTTATATTAACGAGGATATTTTACTACGTACACAAACATCGCCTGTACAGGCAAGAACAATGGAAAAACATGATTTTTCTAAAGGTCCATTAAAAATGATTAGTCCGGGAAAAGTGTACCGTCGTGATGATGACGACGCGACACATTCTCATCAATTCCAACAAATTGAAGGCTTAGTCATTGATAAACATATTACAATGGCAGATTTAAAAGGAACATTACAAGTGGTGGCAAAAGAAATGTTTGGTGAAGATAGACAAATTCGTTTAAGACCAAGTTATTTTCCGTTTACAGAGCCGTCTGTCGAAGTCGATGTTAGTTGTTTTAAATGTGGTGGACAAGGTTGTGCGGTATGTAAACGAACTGGTTGGATTGAAGTATTAGGTGCCGGCATGGTACACCCAAATGTTCTTGAAATGTCGGGTGTAGATTCTACTGTTTATGGTGGTTTTGCCTTTGGAATGGGATTAGAACGTTTTGCCATGTTGAAATATGGTGTTGACGATATTCGTCATTTTTATCAAAATGATGTGCGTTTCTTAAATCAATTTTCAGTCATAATGGAAGGAGAAGAATGATGTTAATATCTTATGAATGGCTAAAAGAATATTTACCAAATTTATCCGTATCTCCACAAGAATTGGCGGATAAAATGTCAACAACTGGGATTGAAATTGAAGGTGTTTCCTCAATAGGAGAAACATTGACAAAAATCGTTATCGGAAAAACAATCGACGTTGTGGATCATCCAGATTCTGACCATTTACACATTTGTCAAGTTGAGGTTGGCCTAGACCATGCACCTGAAGAACAAGGGGTACTGCAAATTGTATGTGGAGCGCCAAATGTAGCCAAAAATCAAAAAGTGATTGTAGCCTTATCTGGTGCACGTATCGTAAATAATATTAAAATTAAAAAAGGAAAAATTCGTGGGGTTGCCTCAAATGGCATGTTATGTTCTCTTGAAGAATTAGGTTTTCCGTCGAATGTCATTCCTAAAGAAGTAGCAAATGGCATCTTCATTCTTCCAGAAGATGCTCCAATAGGTTCAGATGTAGTGGATTATTTAGGCTTGAATGATTCTGTACTAGAGTTATCCATTACACCAAATAGAGCAGATGCTCTAAGTATGTACGGAACGGCTTATGAAGTAGGTGCGATTTATGATGAAACACCACGCATACACACATACAATGTTCCGACAGATACAACAAAACAAGTAAAAGATTATGTTCAAGTGTCTGTTGACAATCCAGTAGATTGTCCAGCTTATTACATGACAATCATTAAAGATGTTACGATTCAGCCAAGCCCACTTTGGCTACAAATGCGTTTAATGAAAATTGGTGTACGTCCTATCAATAATGTCGTAGATGCAACAAACTACATGCTCATGGCATACGGACAACCTTTACATGCTTTTGACTACGATACACTACCTCAAAAACACATTCATGTTAGAAAAGCAAATGAACATGAAACATTGGTGACATTAGATGATACGACACGTACATTGACGGTCGATGATATTGTGATTACTTCTGGTGATACACCGGTAGCTTTAGGAGGTGTGATGGGTGGTTTAGACACAGAAATTACATCTAAAACAACAACGGTTGCCTTAGAAACAGCTGTTTTCAATCCAAAAAATATCCGCTTGACATCTAAACGTTTGAATTTACGTAGTGAATCTAGTGCAAGATATGAAAAAGGCATTAACTTAGCGATTGTGAAAGAAGTGGCACATCAAGCAGCAGCACTTATTGCTGAACTATCAGGAGGAACAGTTGTAAGTGGTTATGAAGCTATTGATACATTAGATGTTCAATCATCTCGTGTGATGATTACGACTGATAAAATCAATCATGCTTTAGGAACAACTTTAACACAGCAAGAAGTCTTATCTATATTTGATCGTCTTGCATTTGAATACAATGTAAATGGTACAGACATAGATGTCATTGTGCCACCAAGACGTTGGGATATTGCGATTGAATCAGATATTATTGAAGAAGTCGCACGTATTTATGGCTACGACAAATTACCGTCAACCTTACCAGTGACGCCAGCCGTTAGTGGTCGATTAAGCACCATGCAGTCGTATGTAAGAAAAACAAGAAGTTTATTTGAGGGATTAGGTTATACACAAGTGATTGGGTATTCTTTAACATCTCCTGAAAAATCGGGTTTATTAGCAATGGCAGCAGATGATGCTATTTCATTAGCTTTACCAATGAGTGAAGAAAGAAGTGTTCTACGTCGTAGTTTACTTAGTGGTTTATTAGACATTGCAAGTTATAATATTGCAAGAGGAAACACAAACTTATCACTTTATGAAACAGGGCGTGTGTTCTATGCCGTACCAGACCAAGTACAACCACGTGAGGAAGAACATATTGCGTTATTATTAACAGGCAATAAAACAGAAAAAACATGGAATAGTAAATCAGAAAAAATCACTTTCTACGACTTAAAAGGTACTTTAGAAACATATTTTGAGAAAATGGGTGTATCACAAGACATTGTGTATAAACCAGTTAAAAAAGACAATATGCATCTAGGACGTACCGCAAGCATTGTGTTAAATGGACAAGAAATTGGATTTATTGGGCAACTACACCCAAGTTTAGAAAAAGCATACGATTTACCAGAAACGTATGTTTGTGAATGTTTGGTGTTACCATTGATTACATATCAAAGACAAGCATTGGTACAAACAGAAGTACCAAAATATCCAAGTATGACACGTGATATTGCCTTACTTGTGGACAAAGACTTATCACATGCTGATATTTTAACCGTTCTAAAAGAAAATGCTGGAGCATATCTAGTCAATGTGCACTTATTTGACTACTACATGGGTGATAATATTGGCTTGAACAAAAAATCATTGGCGTACCGCTTAACGTTTATGAATTTAAAAGCGACATTAGTAGAAGAGGACGTCAATAAGGCAATGCAACAAGTTACAACAGCATTAACAGAAACATTTAACATTGTTATTCGATAAAATAGAAAAGCTAGACACCAACATTTAGAATAGTTGGTGTCTAGCTTTTTGAGTGTTGTTAGATTTGGTGTACATTATTGATTTATCAATTCTTGCAAAGTATGCTTTAATGCCTTTGTGTAATCAATACAAACTATATTATTGGATAATGTATACAATAATTCAGCCGTATTACAATGGTCTAATGCTAGTGAAAATAGTGTCATGTCTTTAAGAATATAAGATTTCAGTAAAAGTAAATCTGCGACAATATAGAGTGAATGATTATCAACAGAATTTTTAATACCTAAATTTGCTTTTTCGATAGCTTCTTGATTTTTATTTAAGGAATGTAAGCACCTAGCATAAGAATAATAATATTTGGTAATAAATTCAGTTTCTGTCAGATAAGGTAATAATGTATAGATTTCCTCCAAACAGGTTAAAACTTGAGATAAATCATTCGATTCCATGTAAAAAGAAGCAAGACTATGTGTGATATTTGCGTAGAGTTCAAATGTTTCTTCTGTTTTGTCGAGTGTCTCTTTTAGATGAATAAGACTTGAAATAGCATCGCTTAAGTGATTATGTAGATGATATAAAAGAATAGATTGATAATATGTCATGTATTGTTCTTCTAATTTAGATAACATTGTTTTATCAATACTTTCTAAATATTTCTTTAATTCAATATAGTTTCTCGTTTCAAGAATGGATAAAATTTTATGTTTATTCAAGGTATCTGGTGTTGTTCTAATATAGAAAATCTCTGAAAATTCATCTGCTGGTATATGAAGTCTTTTCACTAAAGTAAAAAATAAATCTATTGATGGGGTAAGCTGATTTTTTTCGATTTTACTAATCACAGATTGCGTACATATATTTTGTGCTAATTCTTTTTGTGACATATTGTTCTTTTTTCGATAAGTATGTATTAAATTTCCGTAATTCACGTTAATTTCTCCCAAATGTATTAAAGATGCATAAATATAGTAGTCTTCAATATAAAATAATATGGTTTTATTAGGACCTGTAATTAGTTTTTAATATATTTTATATTTAAAATTTATAGAGAATAATATGCATAGTATATAAATTAAGAATAAGGTAGTAATAAAGATAATTGTCAATATAGTATATTGAAATAATAAATTTGATTAAAAAATTATGGTTAATATATAGTATTTATGGAATTTATATTTATTTATAAAATTTTATGAATAATAGGTGGATTATTATCTGAAAAAGTTGATGGTAATGGACTACTTGATACTAAAATAGTTAATCCAAGTGTTGATAATATTATAAAAAATTTTTTTATTGAAATTCTCATAATGCAATACTCCTTTTTATAAAGTTAATGATAATAAAATAATTCTACCGATGTATTGAAAAATAATAAGAAGAAATATTTTAAATATGACTGTGCTGAGTTTTTTGTATCTATTCTTTAGTAAAATTATTTTAACATTAATTACCATAGAAATAAACTTTTTTATAAAAAATATTTTTTAAAGAATTGTTGCACGTTAGTAAATGAGGTGATACTAAAAAATAACGATATACAGTGTAATAGTAATTCTCGTTTTTTTATATAAGATAGTAATTTAAGATTGATCGTAGATAATTGAATTCAAGTTGTATATTAATGTTTTGTTTTTTTATTATGGTTTATAACTATAAAAATGATATATAATTATTCGCTATTATATTGATAGTTTTATCATCTTTTCTTTTTTAATTCTTATTAAGAATTTATTATTGACTAATAAGAATTTTAGTTGTAATATTCAATTGTAATATATTACAACTAAAATAAAAGATAAGGAGTGTCATGTTATGAGTTTACATTTACCCGGAGTACCTTTAAAAACTTTTGGAGTATCATCTGATAAAAAAGTTGTTTCAGAAAAAAACAGAAAAAATTTAAGTTCAAATAAAAAATTTTTATCTTCTGTTTCAATACTTAATGTAGGAGATAGTGACCCATATCCAAAATTACCTAGATTTTGTAAATATGCTGGAGGAGCTTCTTCATTGATTGAAGTATCTGAAAATATTCAATTTTAATAGCATAATAATTAAGAAATTATATACTTAAGTTGAAAATTCTTGATTAAATAATATAAAATAGCATTCTTATTAAGAATGGATTAGAGTGCTATTTTATATTTCGGGTGAAAAATATGTTTAGTTTTTTTAAGAAAAATTTAGTGGATAAGAAATTGTTCGTTTTAGTAGTGTTAGGCTTTTTTAATTTATTCTTTAGTTTCTTTTTACCAATAATGAATGGTAAATTTATTGATTTACTTATTTTATCAAATGAATATCAAACTATTATTATGTATATAGTTCTATTAATGTTTTTTATAATTTTAAGTACTCTAGTTTCTTATATTTATAAAGTTATTTCTTTTGATATCCATTATAAGTTCTCTTTTAATATATTATATAAATATGTAAATTTTTTACTTAAAATTCCTATTAACGATTATAATAGTTATGATACGTTGTATTTGAGTCAGCGTTTAAAGATGGATGTAGAAAATATTGTTTCTTTTATATTAACGAATATTATACCTGCTGTTTTAAATTTATTATTCGGAGTAATTATATTGACATTATTATTTTTTGAGAATATAGCTATTTTTTTCATGTTTATTATTTTTATAATAATGTATTTAGCTATATATTACTCAAGAGCAAAAAAAATCTTTTTGTTAAACACAGAAAATATAGAACAACAAAATAAATATTTTGGTTTTTTTAATCATATATTTCTAAAAAATAAAGAAATACGTTCTCACTCAATTTATGATTTTATAAATCATAAATTTTTAGATGTATATCATAAAACTTTTTATCTTGATAGGAAATTTACACACTTATTGTATAGATTAAATACAACAGATGAGTGGATAACAATGTTTTTTTCGGTATCTATACTTATATTTAGTGCTTATTACATTCTTAAACAAAAAATGACTATTGGACAGTATATAACAGTATCGAGTTATTTTTCAATATCACTAAATATAGTTCAGTTTTATATAGAACTTGGAAATGGATACCAATTAGCGAAAACGTCTATGTGTAGAATGAATGAAATCTCAAAGATAAATTTAGAAAATCATGGGGAACTTTCTTTAGAGAGAGTTTATAAAATTGAATTAAGTGACGTGAATTTTACACAAGAAAGTAATTTGTATAGTAAAAATATTAATTTTTGTTTTGGGAATGAGTATATTAATTTCATTTCTGGGAAAAATGGTAGTGGAAAGACAACTTTATTAGAAGCAATTATAGGTATAAATTATGAAAGAAGATTTGGGGATATTTTGTTAAATAATGAAAAAATAGAAAATCTAAATATGTATGATATTAGAAAAAACAATATGTCTATTTATTTACAAGATAATTTTTACTTGGAAACAGATACTGTAAACTCTTTTGTGTTAGAACATAATATAAATCTTGAACAAGTCAAAAAAAATAAAGAGTTATCAGAACTTTTTTATTCGGAGATTTTTAATATTTTTTCTTTAAAAAATAAAAAAATTTCTGAATTATCTAGCGGTGAAAGACAGTTATTTTTCTTGTTTTTGACTGTAATAAAAGAAGCGGATGTTTTTATTTTTGATGAACCAACATCTAATATGAATACTCATTTAGTTTCAAAACTATATTGTATTTTTAAGTTTCTTCAGAAAAAAAATAAAATAGTTATAGTTGTAACACATGATATGAAGTTATTAGAATTTTCTGAAAATACACTAGAATTATATTAAAGGAGAAAATAATGTATAAAGTTAACCCTTTTATATTGTCGTATTTAGAAGAATCAGTAGTCGTTCAGAATTCAAAAGGAATTTTTATGACAAGTGATGAAAAGCTCATTAGTTTATTAGAATATATTGATAAAGAGCAAATTAAAAAAATTGATATAAAAGAAATAATAGATTTCTTAAACAATATAGATGTAAATGAAGTAATAAATTTAATGATTTCTAATTTTATATTAAAAGAAGATAAATTATCACTTTATCATTCTATGTATATTGATAAATTTAGTGTGATAACGGATAACAAAGTAATTCAAAATATTTTAAATTTTGTAGAGTCTGAAAACATCATTTTAGAAGAAATTATTAGTTTAGAAGCTGATACGCAAATTATTATTTTAATTCCATTTAATTTTAAAAAATTACAAGATATATGTAGTGTATTAAATAATAGGAATATTCAATTTACAATTGTATTCCCTTACAATAGTAAGTTTTATATAACGAATTTATATAAAAAAGAATGGTGCAATCCTTGTCCAAGATGTTTTTTCTCGAATTTAGAGTGTTCTTTGAGAGGTTTTTCTAAAATGTACGATATGATTAATTTTCAGTCAATTATTGATATGATTTATTTTGAGAATACTTTATTTGAAATAGAAACTCCAATTAATAAAGTAGATTTTCTTGTAATAATAAATGAAATATGTAAGTTTTTTAAACGTGATATAAATTATTTAGCTAATACGGTTATTGAAATTGATATCAATGATTATACTGTTAAATATGATACATGTATGCACTGGGAGTTATGTGATTGCTGTGAGACATAGGAGGAATAGTATTGTTAATTAACGAAAAAATTTATATCAAAAAATTACATCAGTCATTTTCTTTAGTATCTCCAGATGAATATATATTTGATAATAGTATGAAAAAATATATGAATTTTATTCATTCGAACAAAACAACGATACCTAATATACCTTCTAATGATTTTGTTGTATACTTAAATCAGTTATCAAAAGAAATGCCACTTTTATTTGTTGTATATTCAGATACATTGACAAAAAAAATTTATTATTTTTGGAATGGACTTTATGAATCAAGAGAATTATCATTATCTATCGAAAAAAACTACGGTAATAAAATTTCATGCTTCTTTGATATACATATGTTGAATTATTTTTCTAAAAATATTTATTTGAATGCCTATGTCCAATCAGGGAGGCTATATGAGTTATTAAAAATAAAAGTAAATATATCTGTATCTGATAATATTAATGGGAATGCTACAGCTAAATTGTTAGGATTAAATTTAAATGAATTGTTACATCTTATTAGTTTTGATTGGTGGTGAATTAGTTGTTATTTAAGTCTTATGAAACAGTAATATCTAATAAAAGTAAGTGTTTTTTTCTTAATGATATACATTTAATTGGGACAATGAGAGCTGTTATTTTAGAAAAAAGATATTTGATTCCTTGGAATTCTACAGCAGTAGCAAAAACAAAAAGCATAGGTATTAAAAAGTTATACAGTGAATTTTTGGATAGGCACTATATCGGTTATCAATTACATAAAAAGAATCAGCTTGTTTATGGAAAAGGAGTTAGTAGTATTGTTCCTTTAAAAAGAAAAGATATTTGTTATGGTGTTAGTGAAAAATACGGTGTGATTGATACGACAGGTACAGCAGGAGGCTGTTTATCTTCGTCTACTTTATTTCAAATCGCTTTATTAGAATTAATCGAAAAAAATGAACTGATGCTTTTCTGGTATGGGAGTTATGGCTATAGATATTATCTAAAAAAACAGAGTTACTTAAATCTGATAAAAATGTTTAATAAAGATTATAAAGTAGTAGATGAAATAAAGATTTTTTGTATAAAAAATCTTTCCTCAGCAGTAACTATTATTGTTGCATTATTTAAAAAGAAAAATTTTGTAGGAAGTGGTATTGCTGCTAGTTTAATTATAGATGAAGCAATAGAGAAAGCAGTAAATGAATCTAAGAATTTATTGTTGGCATATTATCATGTTGGAAATTTACTTTTAAATGACAAGTTATGTAAAGAAGTATCAGTTCATTTACAAAAAAAAGAATTATATAGTAAAAAAATAAATTATAATTTAAAAGAAAGTACATTTAAGCTAAAGAAATGGATAAATGATATTGTAACTGTATTTTTACCTTTTTCATGTGGTAACGAAAAAGTAATAAAAGTGTGTTCACAAAAATTAATTAATTGTATTCCGTTAAAAGAAAATTTGATGTATCTTGATAAGGAAATTTTTTATCACTTCGATTTAGATATAGAATCAGATGTGATACCTAATTGCTGTATTATTTGAGGGAGAATTTAAATGTTTGGGTATCATAATATTGACATAAATAGTACTAAGCAGTTTTTTATAGATAATTTAAATACAGTTATTTGTAGTTTTATGGATAAGGAATATATATTAGGTATGTCTATTGACTCTAATAGAAAGAAAGCCGTTTTAAAATCAATAAGTGAATTGTTAGAAAGACGTATATTACATAATGTACAAGAATGTAGTCAAATAATCGGGAAAAGTTTAATAGATTATGAAGAAAAAATCATTTGTTCATATGCTCAAGAAGAGATGAAATATTTTTATGATTCAAATGGTATGGCATGTCATACAAATGCGAATTCCTCTGTAGAGAATGCTATCTCTGAATTTATTGAGAGACAGAGTTTATTGTATAGATATTTAACTAAAACGGGCTTATATATACTTCCAAATAGATTGATTTCGAAATATATTCCAACGTATTTTTCTGATTTTTCTTTTTATAATATTTCGTTAGTAGAGAATTTTTATGTTATTTTATGTATTGGGGTAAAAAATAAACAAAAATATATTTCTTTAGGAAGTTCTATAGATTTTTTTAAGGCATTGAAAGCAGCTATATCAGAACTTTATCAATTTTATCATTTCTATAATCAATCTTATTCTAAGCAAGAGAATAAAAATTTGGATTTAACCTATGCCTCTATATTTCATTCTATTGAAACCAAAGATTTTTTAGAAGCTTATGCCTTTCTAGATAAAATACCTTATTTAGAAAGTGAAACTCAATTATTTCATAAAGCTACTTATCACAGTGTTATAAGTGAATTAAATCAAGAGTGGGAGATAAATCCGTATTGTTTTGCATTTAATATTGATCAAGCTTTTATTACTAAGATTATAGATTTTAATTGGTTTCCTACATTACTACCAAAAGAAATGGATTTATATAAATTGAATAAATTAGAAAGAATATTCAAAAGAAGTATTGATAAGGAATGTAATTTTATACCATTCCCTTAATGTTATGGAGGATAGACATGAGAAAAAAACGATATATATTTGTTTTAGGTGTATTATTAGGATTGACTAGTTTATTTGTTTATCATCATATAAGTACTGTTCAAGTACCGGTCAAACATGGGCAAAAGAAAGAAAAAATTGTATCAAAATTAGAGCCAGTAGCTTTTTCTTTTGAGAAAGCGTTGACCTTAGATAACATTCAATCAAAAGAAGAAGTAGATGAGGGAGATAGTCAGAGAAAAAAATTATCGTTTCAACCTTTAAAAATACATGAAGATGAAGATAATCCGTCTTCAAAAATTGGGAGAAATATGTTTAAAACATATTATAAAGGTAAACAAATTGCTCATTATAGTATTTTAGGTGATAATTTATATTTACATAAAGGAGCTGGATTTGAAAGTGATGTAGAAAAAGCCACTGCAGAAAATTTTGTTCAGGATTGTTTAGATATAATACCTAATCAATTTAGAGAACATTTAACCGACTATTATGTTTACAAAAAAGGAGATGCTCTTGCGTTTGTAAGTCCTCCTCGGCGAGAGCAACGTTATTCAACAGCACTAAGTTTGAGTAGTTTAGATTTATTTATGAATATGAAACATGATTATGCTGACAAACTATATGAATTGGAAATGGTTACTTTTATTCATGAATTCGGACATATACTGTCTTTTATGCCCAATCATTTAAATTTTACGGTGAATATATCTAAACAATTAAGTATTCCAGAAAGTATGCAAGAAGAATTTCATAAAGATAGTTATTTAAGACAATTTTTTACGAAGTATTGGAAAAACGTAGATGAAAAGTGGATTGATGCAGATGAAACAACATGGCAAGAAGAAAGTAAATTTTTTAGATTAAATAGGGATAATTTTGTGAGTGTCTATGCTGCAAAGAATATTTATGAAGATTTTGCAGAAAGTTTTCTTCACTTTATACTAACGAAATCATCAGATTTAGATATAAGTAAGCCGTATACACAAAAACTATTGTTTTTCTATCAGTATCCAGAACTCGTTTCATTAAGAACATATATGTTAACTAAAATGGTAGAACATGAGAATAAATAAAGAGGGAGGTATGAAACTGATGAAAAAACAAAATGTATATATTGTGTTTATTTTAGGTTTGTTAGTAGGATGGGGATGTTTATTTGCCTATTACCATACAAATGCAGCAAAAGTACCTGTACAACAAGAGCAAGTAAAAGAGAAATTAGTATCAAAAGTAGAGCCGATAGCCTTTTCTTTTGACAAAAAATTGAATTTAGAAAACATTCAGCAAAAAAATGTCATAGAAAAAGGAGATAACCAACTACAAATATCGCCATTTAAATCTTTAAAAATACATGGAGATGAAGACGTGGATAGTCTAAAAATCGGTAGAATGCGTTTAGAAAAAGAAGATTTGGGAGAAGATATAGCACATTATAGTATTTTAGGGGATACTATTTATTTACATAAAGGAGCCACTTTTAAAGAAGATACGCAAAAAGAAATATCTGAAACGATAGTACGTGATTTTTTAGAGATTGTACCTGCTGAATATAGAGAGCATTTAACGGATTATCATGTTTATCAAACAGGAGCATCCTATATGTTTATTATACCTCCAAGAAAAGAGGTACAATCAGCATATAGTCTAGGTGTTGGTCATCTTGAAGAGATAATATCTTTGGATAAACAGAATTCAAAAAGCAGATATGAATTTGAAATGCCATTTATTGTCAATGCGTTAGGGCATCTTTTATATACTATGCCAAATCAAATAGATGTGGAAGCAAATGTAGGTCAACAGATAAGTTTTTCAGAAAGTATACAAAAAACGTTTAATAAAGATAGTTATTTAAGACAATTTTTTACGGAGTATTGGAAAAATGTTGATTTAAAATGGATTGATGTAGATGAAACAACATGGGAAGCAGAAAGACAGTTTTTTAAATTAAATAAAGACAATTTTGTTAGTTTGTATGCTAGAAAAGATATTTATGAAGATTTTGCAGAAAGTTTCAAATATTTTGTACTTACAAAATCTACTGATTTAGATGTAACAAAACCGTATACGCAAAAGATATTGTTCTTTTATCAATATCCAGAACTTGTTGAGTTAAGAACATTGATATTAACAAAAATGGTAGAATATGAAAAGAAATAGGATATTTTTCTCAAAAAATACTTTTCTTTTTTGAATTTTATGGTAGTATATTAACAAAACATTAAAAAATGAAAAAAACATGAAAGAGAAAGGAGCGTTTATCACATGAGCTTTATTATTGTCGTTATTTTAGTCATTATTTTAAATTTAGCTTATGATGATAGTAGATAGCGACGTTTTGTACTCTTTTTTGTATTGATAAAAGGCTAGTATCTACATCATCGTAGGTACTAGTTTTTTGTTTAGTATAGTGTCAAATTTTTAACAAAATTTAGCAGTGTATTTTATTTTATAATGTAAGAAAAAAGAAAGGACAGTGTATATGACACAATCAAAGAAATTAACAGTAGGACAATTTTTGACAAAGGTATTGAATGGGACAGCGATCGCTGTATTAGTTGGCTTAATTCCAAATGCGATTTTATCGGTTTTATTAACAAACCAACTTTTTAAAGGTAATGAGTTTATTCTCATGTGGCATACAGCAAATGTGCTTTTTCAAGCGGTTATTCCTGCTTTAATGGGGGCGTTAATTGCTTTTGAATTTGGATTTAAAGGATTAAAAGCTGCCTCTGTTGCAGCAGCAACGTATGTTGGTTCTGGAGTGACAACAAAAGCAGTTGTTGTGTCTAATTTATTGAAACAATCACAAGAACTAGGTAATGAAGAATTGATTAAAAATGCTAAAATGGTCGCAAATGGTTTTTTAACAGCTGGGACAGGCGATATTATTAATGCCATGTTGGTTGCGAGTCTAGGTGTTTTATTGCTTCTTGTTTTACAAGATAGACTAGGGTCATTAAATATTATTTTAATACCGATATTAAGTGTGTTGGTTTCTGTTATTGGATTATATACACTTCCGTATGTGAAAAGTATTACGACAGAAATAGGTGTTCTCATTAAAAACTTTACCGAATTACAACCGTATTTGATGAGTATATTGATTTGTGTGTCTTTTGCCATTTTGATTGTATCTCCAATTTCAACAGTTGCGATTGGTTTGGCAATTGGTTTGACAGGATTATCGGCAGGAGCATCTGCAATGGGAGTAGCTTCTACCACTATGGTATTGATTGTTCATTCGTTTACAGTCAATAAGCCAGGTGTGACGATTGCCGTAGCATTGGCTTCAATGAAAATGATGATGCCAAATGTTTTTAGACACCCAATCGTTTATATCAATATTGTCACAACAGCTATTTTATGTGCGTTATTAGTGCCAACATTTCATATTGTCGGAACGCCAGCAAGTGCAGGTTTTGGTTTAGTTGGGCTAACAGGTTTATTTGCTTCTATTGATGGAGGTTTATCGCCTATTTTGGCAGTGGTGTCTTGGATTGTTTTACCATTAGGTATTGCTATTTTAACACGTTATCTTTACACAAAAGTATGGCGTCTATATACACCAGAAGTATTTAAATTTGATGCATAAGTGGTATTTATCTACATTGACAATGGTGTTTTTCTATTATGGGATAGTGATATTTTTGTTTCGTTGTAAATTGTTTAGGTGTGTTTATGACTGAATTAACAGTAATCTCTTTTTATGTATTGAAATAAACAGGTTTATCACTAGATAATAATGCAATATGTCATACTAGTTTTTCTTATAGAAGTCATTACTCTTATGTATCTAATTATTGCTAGTTTGTTGATGATTATTGTTGGATATTTATACTATTGAGGTAAAGACATCATATAAAGTAATCTCTTCTTATTTTATGACGATTTTTCTGTATATTCATGATATAGAAGTTGACTTATGTTGTATAAATAGGTATGATAGGTAGGAGATTATATAGAGATGAGTGAGATGTGTGGTTCAACGTAAAACAGGTTTAGCGTGTACAGTGTGCGGACAGCGTAATTATACCGTTACACCAACTGAAAAAGGAAAAACAGTTCGTTTAGAAGTGAAGAAATTTTGCCGTTATTGTGCAAAACATACATTACACAAAGAAACAAAATAGGAAAGACACAAATAAGTTTGTCATAAAAGGAGTTTATTATGAAATTTTTAAAAAGTGTGTTTCAAGAAATGAAACTAGTCACTTGGCCAACAGGAAAAGAATTAGCAAGATTGACAGGAACAGTTGTTTCTAATGTGATTGCATTCGCATTATTTTTTGCAGTAGTGGATGCAGGCATTACAGCACTTGTACATTTATTATTATCATTTTAATTAAGAGAGTTAGGCAAAGTTCTCTCCAGATAATAGACAATGCTTTGTCTATTATCTGGTTTTTTTATTTGAAAAGGAGTTTGTATGTTAGAAATAAAAGCATTAACAGGTGGTTATACAAATTATGCAGTTTTAAAAAATGTCACATTTTCTGTTAATTCAGGAGAATTGGTTGCTTTGATTGGGCTAAATGGTGCAGGGAAAAGTACAACAATTAAGCATATTATTGGACTGATGAAACCTTTTTCTGGAGAAGTGACGATTAATGGAAAAACTGTGGAAATGGACGCAAAAGCTTATAGACAACAAGTAACGTATATTCCAGAAACACCTATTTTATACCAAGAATTAACATTAAAAGAGCATCTTTTTGTCACAGGTTTTGCCTACGGCTTATCACAAGAGGAAGCGCTAGACAAAGCAAAACCCTATTTAGAAGCATTTGGTTTAATGGAAAAACTTGATTGGTTTCCTGCCTATTTTTCTAAAGGTATGAAACAAAAAGTTATGATTACATGTGCTTTTATGATTGATGCATCTGTTTATATTATTGATGAACCTTTTTTAGGATTAGATCCTCTAGCCATTCGTCATTTATTAACGATGATTGAAGACAAAAAGAAAAAAGGAGCAGCTGTTTTAATGTCTACACATGTCTTATCGACCGCAGAAAAACAATGCGATACATTTGTCTTTATTCATGACGGGATTATTCAAGCAGTTGGAAATTTACAAGCATTACAAGAACAATATCAAGTGCCAAATGCTTCTTTAGATGACTTGTATATTCAAATGGTAAATGAGGCGACAAAATGAATTTAGAAGGATTATTTAAAACGAGATTAGCCAATCATCAAAAGCGTTTAGCCAAGTATTTAAGGTATGTTTTTAATGATCATTTTGTATTGGTACTTATGATTGCCTTGGGAGGTATTGGGTTATCTTATGCACAATTTATTCAAACATTATCATTTACGCATGACCAAACAACCCTTGTTTTAATAGGCATTATCGCTATTTTGTCTTGCTTGACTTTATTCGGCAAATTAGCATTGCTTATTCAACCAGCAGACAAACACTTTTTAAGTACGCTAGAAAATGATTGGAAACCATATATTCATAAAAGTTTAGTGTATAGTTTGTGTTTACCTAGTTTTATTGCTATTTGTACGGTAGGCATATTGTATCCATTGTTTTTAAAAATGAACGTAGTTGTTTCTTTTGTTTTGTGTATTGTCATGATATTGTTAAAGTATGTTGATTTACTTAGACAAGTGTGGTTATTAAAACAAAATAGACCATTAAAGCAATGGCAAAGTGTTGTAGCGATGATGTTAAGTAGTGGCATTGTCTTTAGTCTGTATTTTTTTGTTAATATTTGGGCGAGTGTGGTATGTGTTGGTTTATTTATTGGTATCATGCAGTATAGTCTACAAAAGGATACAGCATTGTATTATTGGGAGTATATTGTCGATACAGAAATCAAGCGAATGAATCAAATATACCGTTTATTACAATTATTTATTGATGTTCCGATTTTTGAAGAAACGGTAAAAAGACGACCATATTTAGATAAATGTTTTACAAAAACAACACGTCTTTATTATTATTTGTATGAACGTGCTTTTTTACGTGGAAAAGCAGAGTTGAGTATGTCGATGCAATTAATGGGGATGACAATTTTATTGAGATATTTATTTTCTAATGTATATTTGTATAGTGGTATACTCGTATGTATGCTATTTTTGACGGGTTATCAATTATTGCCGATGTATCAACATTTTTCAGGTCATATTTTATTAGAGATTGCACCTTATACAAAAGACGAAAAAAAACGTGATTTTCAAGCGTTTTTAAAGAAAATATTGATGGTGCAGTTATTGGTAGCGAGTGTGTTGAGTATGCTCATAGCGTTCGATATTCGCTTAATGATAGGTATTTTGATAGGTATTGTGTTCATTTATATCATTTTTCCGTTGTATGTTCAAAGAAAACTTGATAAAATATAGAAGCAAAATTGAAGAAATAAGGGTATAACATGGATTATAGAATGGATTCAGAGTGGGATTTATATCCATTAGGTGGCGAAACGGGTCAGTCCTATATGGGTGTTAAAGGAAAACAAAATATATTTTTAAAACGAAACACAACACCATTTTTAGCAGCCGTTTCTACGGAGGGTATGACACCTAAATTATTATGGACAAAAAGAACGGTTCACGGTGAAGTGTTAACGGCTCAGGAATGGATTGATGCTAGACAATTAGACGAAGAAGAAATGGTTCAAATGGACGTTTTGAATTTAGTAAGAGATATTCATCAATCAGAACCTTTATTGAAAATGCTCAAACAAATTGACGGTAAAGTTTGCTCGCCAATGGATTGTTTGTCACTCTATGCAGAAGATTTGCAAACAGATTTAAGAACAAATCACTTTTTAAATGATGTTTACAATTATTTACAACAACGAGCAGTGATGTTGATAGATACACCAAAAACGGTGTGTCACGGCGATTTAAATCATCGTAATTTTCTATTGGAAAAAACAGGACGTTTGTATTTGGTTGATTGGGAAATGGTCAAACTTTGTGACCCAATGTTAGATATTGCCAATATTTTGTGTCAATATGTAGATAGAAAAGATTGGTTAACATGGATTGATGTTTATGGGCTAGAGATAAATCAAGATCTTATTGAGCGGTTAGAATGGTACGTGCTATACGATTGCTTGATAAGTATTAAGAAAAATCATTTCCAAGGTCGATACAGACAAATGAATAATAGTATTTTACTAATAAAAGATGTATTAAAACAAATAAGAAATCGTTAAAATGAGGGACTAGCAAATATGTTAGCCCCATTTTATGTGGGAGAAAAGAGTAAGGAGTATAATATGCGATTAAGACATAAGCCGTGGGCAAAAGAAAAGATTGAACAACATCCACAATACGTTGTTCAACATCCAAAAGAATGGAAAGGTCGTTGGCACGAACGTTTTAATAATAACAATCCTATTCACATCGAAATTGGAACAGGAAAAGGTCAATTTATTGTAGGTATGGCAAAAGCTAATCCGACAATTAACTATATTGGTATTGAATTACAAACGAGTGTTGTAGTCGTAGCTTTAGATAAATTGATTGAAGAAGATTTACCAAACTTACAATTATTGCACATTAACGGAGGAGATGTGACAGAGTTTTTTGATAATGGGGAAGTGGATCGTATTTATTTAAACTTTAGTGATCCGTGGCCAAAGAAAAAACACGAAAAACGACGTTTAACTTACAAAACCTTTTTAGAAAGTGATGAACAAATTTTGGTTCCGAATGGTGAAATTCATTTCAAAACGGATAATCAAGGTTTGTTTGAGTATTCATTGGCAAGTTTTTCTCAATATGGCATGCACTTAAAACAAGTGTGGTTGGACTTGCATACGAGTGATTTTGAAGGCAATATTATGACAGAGTATGAACAAAAATTTTCGGCAAAAGGACAACGTATTTACCGTGTCGAAGCAGCTTTTGTGGAGAAAAAATAAAAATAAATTGACCCTAAAGTGAAAATGAGAGAGTTGGCTTTTTATATCCATAAACATTTTTAAATACTAAAAACCCTTGACATCAACTTCTTCAAAACGTTGATGTCAAGGGTTTTTCGATTCTATCATATCGTGTCGATGGATAAAGAAGAAATGAAATTGATAAAAAGATGTATCTTTGTTATACTGATTGAAAGCGAAAGAGAGGTAAGGTTATGGAACACCAAATAATTTATTCTGTGGAACAAGAAAAAGGACTAAACCGATTTGTTGCAAGGACGTTTTTATGGATGATGATTGGGTTAGCCATTAGTACGCTTTCAGCGTATATGCTACTCAAAACAAAGGTTTTATTTTATCACATCGTTTCCAATTCATTTTTTTATTATGGTATTTTTATGATTGAAATTATGTTAGCTTATTCGCTACGCATCAATTTAGAAAAAATAGAAAATAAAATATCTTATATTGTGAAATTTATCGTGTATTCGATACTGACTGGTGTGACATTTGCTGTGGTGGGTGCTTTATATGAACCGATGAGCATTGTCTATGCTCTCGTGTCAACTATTCCTTTGTTTGCTATGTTAGCCATTTATGGTTACACAACAAACCGAGATTTAACAAAAATAGGAACAATTGCAAGACCTATTATGATTGGGTTAATCATTTCTATTCTGATGAATGGCTTACTTTTCAAAAGTAATTTTATTGAGTTGATGATTTCTATTGTTGTATTATTAACATTTTCAGGTTTAACAGCGTATGATATGCAAAAAATTAAAGCAGTGTATCTTTATTTTGAAAACCAACCACACGTACACAACTCACTTATTGTATCTTGTGCATTGGAATTATATTTAGATTTCATCAATATGTTTATATCTGTTTTAAATATTTTTGGTAAATTAAAAGATTAGATTATATCGGAAAGGATATATATGAAAAAAATTATAAAATATGCAACAGCTTTGAGTACGATTGTGTTAGCCGGAACGGCATATCAATATAAAAAACAGCTAGACAAGCAACATTTATGTGATACGATTTTATCAAATGCCAAAACAGACAGTCGATTACAAGGTCATGTTGTTGGTTCGTTTATCAACATGACAAAAGAGTATTCAGATGTTTTTGATATGAATGTTTTTGTGGGTGGTGTGACAACGACACAATACACATACGATTTTGTTGCCGACGCACAAACTGGTGCTTTACTAGCATTACATCAACAAATTCGCCTATAATGTTTAGGGCTGATGAAACAGGCAAATCGAATACGTGTTATCCATTTATGATAAGGGATAGGCACACCATAAAAGTGGTAAACTGACATTAAAAACGTCAGTTTACCACTTTTGTATATTAGAGTGATTTTTTAGTTTTCACGTATGATTTATGGTATACTATAACAACAAAACAGTTAAAGGTAGGGATATTGTGATGACAAAAGAAGAATTGATGACATACGCACAAGAAGCATTACAACATGCGTATTGCCCATATTCAAATTTTCCAGTAGGTGCAGCGATTTTGTATAAAGACGGAACAGTGATTAAAGGTGCGAATATTGAAAATGTATCCTTTGGTGCCACAAGCTGTGCAGAGCGTAGTGCTTTATTTGCTGGAGCGTCACAAGGGTATCGTAAAGGCGATATTGTGGCGATTGCTGTGGCAGGGAAAACAGAGGATTACTTACCACCATGTAATATTTGTCGACAAGCCTTAGTTGAATTTTGTTCTCCAGAAACACCCGTTTATTTAGTGAATGGAGATAATGATATTTTAAGTTTGACATTGAATGATTTAGTACCGTATTCATTTACTAAATTAGATATGTAAGAAAGGATTTTATATATGATTGTTTATAAAATACCGACAGGTTTATTATCTGAAAATGTTTATTTTGTTGTTAAAGACAATAAAGATACATTGATTTTTGATCCTGGTGCTCAACCAGAAGATTTATTAGCATTTATCCAAGAACATGATTTAAATCCCGTTGCGATTGCTTTAACACATGCACATTATGATCACATAGGAGCATTAGATGAGGTACGCAATGTTTACCCAGTACCTGTATACATGCATCATATTGAAAAAGACTTTTTAAGCAATCCTGTTTTAAATTTATCAAGCAGACATGAACCACTTTCTGTGAGAGAAGCAGACGTTTTATTCAAAGAAATGGGAGAAGTTTCTATTGAGGGGTTTGATTGTCGCATTGAACATGTACCGGGGCATTCTCCGGGTAGTACGGTTTATCTATTTGAAAAAGACGGTTTTGCCATTGTTGGTGACACGCTATTTAAAGGTGGTTGTGGCAGAACAGATTTACCGTCAAGTAGTTCTCACGCAGAACTTATGGAAGGTATAAATAAGCATTTAATGACACTGCCAGATAACACTGTTATTTTATCTGGACATGGTGACCAAACAACCATTCAACAAGAACGTGCTACGAACCCTTACTTAAACGGAGTGACACGATGAACATTATTCGCTTTCCAAAAAATAAAGATGTTTTCTTACAAAAAGCAACGCAATCTTTTGAAGAAGCAAATATGACTGAAGCCATTCTCTATATGGAAAAAGCCATTCAAGAAACAAAAGATACATCTTTATATACGATTTATATTGCGACATTATTGGAAAGTCATGAATTGGATAAGGCTTTAGCATTTTTTAAGACATACTTACCTAATATACAACAAGAAACACAGGATATAGAGTGGGACAGCTTGTACATTCGTTTATTATTAGAGTTGTGGGACTTAGAAACAGCTTCGTCTACATTAGAAAAAAAGACAGCTTATTATGAACAATATGGATTATCCACATATCAATTAGAGGTTCTGTCACAACGGTTAAATCAACAACATATCGCATTAAAAAATGAAGAGGAAGAAATGCAACAACAGTTGATGATACAACTCGAAAAAGTTGAAGCATTATCTTTTTTAGAGCAACGTTCTTTATTGCCAATGCTCAATATACTATCTGTTGATGCGTATATAGAACAAGCCATGTATTTATTGTGTACAGAACAGTTTCATCCACTCTTGAAATCTTATTTGCTGGAAATGTTATGCGAACGTCAATATACACAAGACATAGACATGGTGTGGTTTGGCGAAAAACAGAGTGTGTCGTTAACGCAACTTGTGCCGGTTTTGGAGCATCCAATATATCAACGCATGGATAAATATGTCGACAATATGGCGATTGATGAACAAAATAAACAAGTGCTACAACAAAATATATTGTTGTACGTGTCGATGTTATATCCTTTTATAGAGCGTGTCATTGATGATGAAGTGGCATTTGTTCATGCTTTACAAGAAAAACATGTAGCAGAAAAACAACATGTATGGATTGACCGTTTAGAAAAAGAAATTCAAAAAATGACGATGTAAAAGAGGTGAAAAAATGATAGGTTATTATATTGGGATTTTGTTACTCATTGGTTTGGATCAAGTTGTGAAATATTGGATTGTACAAACTTTCCCATTACATACAGGGCAAACGCTTATAGATGGTGTTGTGTCTTTATACCATATCCAAAACAAAGGAGCAGCATGGGGAATATTATCTGGTAATATGTTATTTTTTACCATTATGACGATTGTTGTTCTTGTCGGTTTAATGTATTGGATACACCGTCAAAAACGTGGACGTCTTGAAAAAATGATTTACATGTTCATTTTTGCCGGTGCTATTGGGAATTTCATTGATAGATTACGATTAGGTTATGTCGTTGATATGATTAAAGTGGATTTTATTGATTTTCCTATATTCAATGTTGCCGATATTTGTTTGACATTTGGCGCAGTGCTACTCATTTTATACATGGTTTTAGATTCAAGAAAAGGATAAATTATGAAAGAAACAATGATTGTCACCAATCAAACAGAACGTTTGGATAAAGTGATACAAGAATGGTTAACGATAAGCCGTTCACAAATTCAACAACTTATTAAATTAGAACAAGTAATGGTGAATGGAAAACTAGAAAAAGCCAATTATAAAGTTAAAGAAAATGACGTGATTGAGGTATCTATTTTTGAAGAGGAACCGATTGACGTTATACCTGAAAATATTCCGATTGAAATTGTGTATCAAGATACCGATGTTGTTGTCATTAACAAGGCAAAAGGAATGGTTGTGCATCCGTCACGAGGGCATGAAACAGGTACTTTAGTCAATGCTTTGTTGTATCATATAAGTTCGCTATCCACTGGAACGGGTCATGTACGACCGGGTATTGTACACCGTATTGATAAAGACACGACAGGTTTATTGGTGGTGGCTAAACATAATGATGCACACCAATTTTTAGCCAATCAATTAAGAAAGCACACCATGGAAAGACAATATGTTGCTTTAGTGCATGGAGTGATTGAACATGAAACGGGAACGATTGATGCGCCTATTGCACGTGATAAACAAGATAGATTGAAATTTTCTGTTCAAAAAGACGGTAAGCATGCCGTTACCCACTTTAAAGTACTCGAAAGGTTTGATGATAAAACATTGGTTTTGTTACATTTAGAAACTGGACGAACACATCAAATTCGTGTACACATGAATTTTATAGGGTACTCACTTGTGGGGGATCCTCTATATAGTCCGTATGAGGAAGATAAAACGCAAGGACAATATTTGCATGCGAAAACATTAGGATTTATACATCCAAAAAGTAAAGAAGTATTGTCATTTACAACTGAATTACCAGAACAGTTTCAAGCGTATTTAGAAACGTTAAGAAAGTAGGTTTATATGTATACATTTAAAACAGATATTGATGAACAATCGTACGATATATTTGTTGAACAACACCCAATGGGAAATTTATTACAAACAGCTAAGTGGGCAAGTGTAAAATCAGAATGGCAGTCTGTACGTACAGCTGTTTATCAAGGTAACCAAATGGTCGGAGCAGCTTTGATTTTAATTCGTACCATTAAAGGTTTTAAATTTGGGTACATACCAAGAGGACCAATTATCGACTACGATAATCAAGCATTAGTTTCTTTTTATATGAATGAACTAAAGCAATTTGCTAAAAAGAATAAATGGTTATTTATTAAATTTGACCCAAGAATTGTACGTAAATCGGCACCATTTAAAGTGTTTCCAAACTCCCCCGTCTTATCTGATAGTTTAGAAAAAGTAAATACACTCACACAAAAAGGTATTCGCTATTTAGGGTTAACAACGTCTTTATATGACACCGTACAACCAAGATTTGAAGCCATTCTCGATGTCGAGCAGTTTGATGAAAAAGCACTCTCATCAAAAGTCCGAAATTGTATCAAAGCATCTCGTAAAAGAGATGTTGTCATCACGTCTTATGATGAGGAGGGTGCGGATTTGTTAAATCACGTCATTCAAAAGACAATGGCACGTAAACATATTCAGTTAAGAGGTGCAGATTATTTCCGTTTAATTAAGCAGTTATACCAAGATAAAGCTGATTTTTCCATTGCTGAAATGGACGTCGCAACAGCTACATCACAATTAAAGGATAAAATCAATGCATTGACGACTCAAATGACGTCTGGAAAATATCGTGAACGTAAAGTTAAATTGTTACAGGAAGAATTAACTTTATTAGAAAAACGTCTGTCTGATTTAAACGCCATGCCTGTTGAGGATAAAGCCATTATGTCAGGTGGTTTATCTGTTGGATGTGGACATGTATTAGAACAAATTTATGCGGGGTTCGATGAACAGTATAAACAATTTTACCCACAATATTTATTGTATGTATCCTTTGTTGAATACGCCAAAAAACAGGGATACACACGTGTTAATTTGGGTGGTATTGAAAATAATCTTGAAGGTGGACTTATTCAATTTAAAGCAAAATTCAATCCCATTATTGAAGAATATGTTGGGGAGTTTGATTTAGTCGTATCGCCACTTTACTATGCGGTTCAATTTGCTTTAAACATGCGAAAACGTCTGAAAAAGAAAGGGTAGTATTATGGATATTTTATTGATTGGTTTAGGCGGTGGTATTGGAGCGATTTGTCGCTATGGTCTTAGCGTATGGTTGCCTTTTACAACAACATTCCCACTTAAAACACTTTGTATCAATATTATCGGTAGCTTTATTTTAGGTGTTTGTATGGGGTACTCAAAACAACTCAATAAAAAATGGCTACTCTTTTTAACCACCGGATTATGCGGAGGATTTACAACATTTTCAACATTCGCCTTTGAAACATTTCAATTATACACTCTAGGTAAGTACATGATGATTGCACTGTATCTTTTATGCAGTATCGCACTATCATTGCTAGCTGTTGGAGTAGGATATATGTTAGGCGCAAAAGGAGTACAATGAAAAAACGATATATCTTTTTAGGTTTTGTGATTGTGTATACAGTGCTACAATTTATTGCCATATCTCCCGAAAAGCCATTGGCTTATAAATTTAAAGCAAAAAACGGAATACCGCTCGTCATTGCACACGGAGGAGCTAAAAAACTATTTCCAGAAAATACAATATATGCTTTTGAACAAGCTATGGCACTAGGTGTAGATGCCTTGGAATTAGATTTAAGACTAACCAAGGATAATATTGTCGTGACACATCATAATGAAACGATTGATGAAACAAGTGATGGCACTGGACGTGTTATCGACTATACGTATGACGAGTTAAAAAAATTTAACTTTGGTGCAAAATTTGTTGATCCCGAAGGGAAAATGCCCTTTCAACAAAAACACGAAAAAGTTATTCCAATGACTTTGGATGATTTATTTGCGACATACGCCAAGAAAACATTATTTATTATTGAAATAAAAGATGAGGGCGAAGCAGGCAAAGAGGTTGCACGTCAAATTAAGAAACTGATTGAGAAATATGATATTGTAGAAGATGTTAGTGTCGCAAGTTTTATTCAGAGTAATTTAGCTTACTATCGCTCAATCAAAGACCCAAAAAGTCACACAAGTATGAGTGAAGAAGATGCAAAAACAAGTGTCTATTCTATGTATGGAGGTTACGACTTCTTTATGCACTACGGAGTAGAGGGAGCACAATTCCCAACATTTGAAACAGTCCCTCTTGATACGGACTATTTGATTTGGAAACTGAAAAAACATAATATGTTTGTCCAATATTGGACGATTGACGATGAAGAAACAATGACCACCCTTATTCAAAAAGGTGTGGACGGTATCATGTCCGACAGACCCGATATTTTAAAAAAAGTCATACAACAAATGAAAAAATAAATTGGCTTATAGTGAAGTCAAAAAAAGAGTTAACGAAACCATTACCACGGTTTCGTTAACTCTTTTTTCTATGTGTCATATATAAACCGACAAATGTAGCATTGGATATGCTGAAAAGACTAAATCAATAACGTTTTTAACGTTTGACAAGAAGAAACCGATATTATGAAAGAAATAGTGTGGTTTTTATGGCGTATTATGATAAAAATTCAGCAAGGGGTACCTTAAAATGCATTATTTTTATTTAAATTAAGGTTATTTTATCGTTTTAATGAAAAAATATTGACTTATAAAAGTAGAATGATATTATTTTTGTAGATATAACAGCTTTTTGATAGAGATAACGGAGTGAATTGGCTCATATAAATGGGGATATTTAAAGAGATAGTCTATTTGAAAAATCTTTAAAAAAGAACAGCGTGGGGTACATCAAAACGTATGATACATCGAATAAACGATATGATATAAATTATTTTTGTAAGAAAATATTGTATGGCTATGATGAAACAGTATGATGATATGTAGAGGTCGGATTGTAGCATAATCATCACCATCATTTTGATGTCAAAGAAAAGGAAGAATGAAAATTATTTTTGTAAAATAAATGATTAGGAGGAAATGGAAATGTTAATTAATAAAAATTTTACAAAATTATGGTTTGGGAGATTGATGAGCAATTATGGAGATAGTGTTGTGTATATTGTATTGATATGGTATATCATGCAAAATACACAAGATATGTTTTGGGTAGGAGCTCTTAATGCAGCCGCTTTTGCTCCGACAATGCTCTCTTTTTTATTTGGTAATTTAATTGATAGACATAAAAAGGGTAAAATACTTGTCATACTAGAATTGGGACAAGCGTTAGGAAATCTCATGATTTTATTTGCGATGTTTTGTTTACCTATTATGCCACTTCTTTTATGTGCTATCGTCTTTTTTTCTTGTATGTTTAGTATGAATACGTATCCTGTGCAAGATGCGTTTGTTCCACTTTTAGTGAAAGAAGAAAAATTAGAAGCGGCACAATCCTATATGTCTATTGGTTATAAAATAGCAGATTATTTATTTAATGGGACGATTGGATTTGTATTAAAAATGATTAGTCCTATAGTATTGTTGTTGTCTTCAATAGGAAGTTTTTTATTATCTGCAACTTTATTTCAAAAGATTGATTGCAAAGAAGAAATAAAAGAGTTACATCATGAAAAGTCAGAATCCGTTTTTGAAGGATTTAAAATTATTTTTTCAAATCCACTATTAAGAATGTTGACGATATCTTCTGCGATTTGTAATTTTGGATTTTCAGGATTTAATGTGTATACTGCACAAATTTCTAAAAGTTTAAATGACCCTACTTTATTAGGCTTAATTAGTGCGATGTTATCTGTAGGCTGTCTTTTTGGCAGTACATTTATTGTTCATAAAGTATTGAAAGGGATGGCGACTTATCAAAAAATGATAATCGGGTACTGTTTTTTTGGATTTTGTATGGCAATAATGTCCTTTTTTGTTAGTGGATATTGGACAGTACTAGCAGGTATGTTAGTATCGGGCTTTTTTCTGGGAATTGTTCAAACTGTTAAGACACCTATTATCCAATCTTATATTCCAAACGAGCAATTAGGGAAAGTATTTGCCACACAAGGAACAATATCTGTGGGGATTATGCCAGTATCATCATTGATATGGGGGGTTCTAGCTAATTATATTTCTGTTGATATATTTTTTGTGATATTCGGTATCATCTATGTAAGTTGTTCAGCAATATTTTTCTATCAACGAAATAAAGTCGTTTCATAACAATAAGAATGTGATAACCTCCTTTTAGGAGGGTCAGACTGTTGACAATAGCGATAAAAAATCCAACGTATTTTTCCAGTTTTGAAAAATACGTTGGATTTTACATTTAAAAATGATAAATAAAGAACTATATTGTAAAAAATGGCTATCTCTCGTGAGTAGGATTGCCATTTTTTTCATGTTTTGGGCAGCACAAGATAACCAAGTGTACTGCTGCATCTTGGCTACTCCTCTATATTGTGCAAACCGATACCCATGATTTTGTTTAGAGTCTGCAAAGCTACGCTCAATCGTTTCTTTCCGTCGTTTATATAGTGCTTTCCCAAACGTAGATAATCGACGTTCACGACATCTATCGTATACATCAGCATCTATCGCTCGACGTAGTATCCGTTTATTACTGTTATCGCTTATACGATACTGCTTATATCCTTGTCTATCAATGTTTCTGTAGGTGTAAATTTCTCCCGTACGTGTATCCGTAAAACAATCTCTAGATGAATCATAGCGAAAAAACTTATGGTCAGGATTGCGATGAAAACGTCTATACCCAATCACAGAAAATATCTTTTTCTCTTCTAAAAATTTTAAAATGTCTTTTTTATAATA